>JALCDF010000046.1 GCA_022641375.1 Megasphaera sp.
AGTTGGGTAGATCATTATATGCCGGCCCTCAATGCGATTGGCGATCAATTGAAGAAAGACCAGACGTTCAAAGGCAAGACAGTCTGCGTCAGCGTTCATCTGGAAGCCAAAACAGCGTATCTGGCAAAAGTACTGCATCGTGCCGGAGCCAATGTCATCGTCACCGGCAGCAACCCGTTATCCACACAGGATGATGTGGCAGCAGCGCTCGTCGACGACGGCCTGACCGTATACGCCTGGTATGGCGCAACGGATGATGAATATTTCGGATTCCTCAATAAATCGTTGGACCATCATCCGGACATCATTATCGATGACGGCGGTGATCAGGTCCATTTACTCCATACGACCCGTGCCGATGCGATGGAAAACCTGCTCGGCGGTACAGAAGAAACGACAACAGGCGTCAATCGGCTGCACGGTCTCGATAAAGCCGGCAAATTGAAGTTCCCGATGATTGCTGCCAATGATTCGTATTGCAAATATCTGTTTGATAACCGCTATGGTACCGGCCAATCCGCATGGGACGGCATCATCCGGACGACGAACCTGACCGTCGTCGGCAAACGCGTCGTCATTGCCGGCTATGGCTGGTGCGGCCGCGGCTGCGCCATGCGTGCCAAGGGCTTAGGAGCTCATGTCATCGTTACGGAAGTGAATCCCATCAAAGCCATCGAAGCTGTATTCGACGGATTTGAAGTCATGACGATGGAAGAAGCCGCTAAAGTCGGTGATATCTTTGTTACCCTGACCGGCGATAAAGATATTATCCGCGGTGAACACATCAAAAACATGAAAGACGGTGTCGTATTAGCCAATGCCGGTCATTTCGATGTGGAAATCAATAAACCGGAACTGGAAGCATTGTCGGTCCGTCATTTCGAAGCCCGTCATAATATCGAAGGCTATGAACTGCCTAACGGCCATATCATCAATTTATTGGCCGAAGGACGTCTGGTCAATCTGGCTGCCGGCGACGGCCATCCGGCGGAAATCATGGATCTGTCCTTTGCCGTACAAGCATTGGCTGCCAAATATCTGTTGGAACACCATACTGAACTTGGCAATCACGTCTATGTGTTGCCACATACGATCGATACGGAAATCGCTACCATCAAATTAGCCTCTATGGGCTATTCGATTGACTCCTTGTCAGAAGAACAGCGCAAATATTTGAATTTGGACTAACTCTCATTCCTAAAAATGGGGTAGAGCAGGAAAAGGAGTATATCAGTGAAAACATTACTTAAGAACGTGGCCCTCTATCGGGATCACCAGGTCTCAGAACATCAGAATATTGAAATCCAGGACGATCTGATTACGGGCTTTCCGGCAGCACCGTCAGAAGCCGCGTATGATCAGGTCATCGACGGGAACGATATGCTGGCCACGCCGGGATTCGTGAATACGCATAACCATGTCGCCATGACTGTATTCCGCAGCTATGCCGATGATATGCAGCTCATGGATTGGCTGGAAAAGAAAATCTGGCCGGCCGAAGCTAAACTGACGAATGAAATCATTTATGCTCAATGTATGCTGGGCATCGCCGAAATGATCCGCGGCGGTACGACGGCCTATGCCGATATGTACGACCATATGGACCAGGAAGCCAAAGCGGTACAGGAAACAGGCATCCGTGCCTGCTTATGCCGCGGCAGTATCGGTGTCGGTCCCAACGCCCAAGCCGGCCTGGATGAAAACCGCCAGCTCTTTACCGACTGGAACGGTGCTGCCGACGGACGGATTACCGTCATGATGGGGCCCCATGCACCGTATACGTGCCCGCCGGATTATTTGCATAAATTCGTTGATATGGCTCACGAACTGGGTTCGGAAATCCACATCCATCTCAGTGAAACCAAGGGCGAAGTAGAAAATATTAAAAAACAGTATGGCAAAACACCGATTGCCCTGATGAATGAATTGGGCGTTCTCGATTGCGGCTGCCTGGCAGCCCATTGTGTATGGGTCGATGACAATGATATGGATATCATGGCTCAAAAAAATGTCCGCGTCGCCCATAATCCGGGCAGTAACCTGAAACTGGCCAGCGGCATTGCGCCTGTACCTAAAATGCTTGCCAAAGGAATCACCGTTGGCTTGGGTACAGATGGTGCATCCAGTAATAACAATCTGGATATCTTCGAAGAAATGCGTCTGGCTACGCTGATCCATAAAGCAGACACATTGAACCCGTTAGCAATATCCGCGGCGACAGCGGTAGATATGCTGACTGAACAGGGTGCAAAATGCCTGGGCTATAAGAACATCGGCAAGTTGGAATCCGGTTATAAAGCCGACATCACCCTGATCGACAGGGAAGGCCTGCATTGGTACCCGAAGAACAATACGCTGTCCTTATTCGTCTATGCCGGCAACAGCTTTGACGTTGATACCGTACTGGTCAATGGCAAAGTATTGCTGCGCCATAAGGAATTCACGACCATTGATATTGAAAAAGTGAAATCGGAAGCAGAACGTACTAAAAACAAACTGTTTTCCATGTTATAAACCAGCGTCTTACATACCAAACGAATGCTAAGAAAACGACCCTGTTTGCACTTTCTACAAACAGGGCTGTTTTTCAGTATAATAGATGATTAGTACAACTAAACAGTGAGAAATAAGAACTCTGGCTGAATCGACAGACATGGCTAATAAATGTGATTCAGTCCATACAACGAAATGACAAATATGATATAATAATATAAGCATGTATTGCCATCGATGTCCGTGGCATATAACCGTCCTATACATACACCGAAATCAGAAAAATATCGGCAAAATATCGGAAAATGCAAGCTCTGTCAAATATTTTATGCAGTATCGTACGAAAAGAGATGGAATAAAATGATGGAAACATCCGCAATAAAACGCATGGTTATCAGCGTTTTTAGATATACATATGGATACACGGCGCAGCCTGTGAAAAGGGATATATGATTACTTCCGATAACGTTAAATTATCGGAAGTAAATAAAAAGTGAAAATCAGGAGGTATTTTATGATGCATTTATTTCGAACACTGGCAATCACATTCTTTTCTATCACGATGATGACTGCTGCTTCTTTTGCGTTTGATCCGGTGCAGGAAACCAATGCGATTACATCGCAAATTCCGACAGCGTATCACTTCAGTATTGGCATGTCTATGGAAGATTACCAAAAAGCCTATGCCGGTCTGACCGACTGGACTGTCGTCACTTCTACGGATTACAGCCCCGAACATACGGGTGCTAATGTGACGACTACCCTCGTCAAACAAATGAACGATACTTCGGCAAATGCCCTGCGGGAAGAACTTACGCTGAGTTATCATGACAAAAATGTTGATTTCTACTCTTTCCGTTTTTATACGAATGATCAGGAAACAGCGCTTACCATATATAATACGGCCCTCAAAAATATTACCAAAAAATTAGGTCATAAAGATCGTCATGCCTCCAGCGGCAATACGGACGGCTGGTATTATAATGATGGCAAAGCGACGATCAAGCTGCAGGCAACCATCAATCGCATGGATCAGCAATACGGCCGGTATATGGTCGTCATCAGCCGCAGTACTAACCAATAAGAACATGCGTTCGTCGAGGAAAAGTTCGCTTTGGGCGAACATATGATTCGATTTTATTGATATCAACAGGCTATATGCATATATGGCCTGTTTTTTCCCGTATAAGCCGTTTTTAGTTGTTCCACGTTAAATTATATGGACGTCTCTCATAACGTGGCTTATATCGGCTCTTATATATAGCTCATATGTTTGGCATATCTATCAATTTATGATAAGATACATATGAGCTATGTTTTACGTTATTTTGGCTGTTATGCAAGGATGTGTACTATATGAAGAAGACGCCTAAAAATTTTTTTATCGGCAATGCCGAAGTAATTGCCAATAATTCTAAACTGACTGCAAAATCACGACAAAGCATCTATATCGCCCGGGCAAAAAATACAATCGATGCGTATGAGTCAGACTGGAATGATTTTTGCGATTGGTGCGAGTATCATAACGTATCCTCATTCCCGGCTCTTCCGGAAACGATTATTAACTATATCAATGATTTGGCCGATAATGCCAAAGCAAATACGGTATCCCGCCGGATTAGCGCCTTGACAGAGAATTTCGATGCGGCCGGAATCAAGGATAATCCCTGCCGGTTTCCTATCGTTAAAAATGCCCTGCGGGGCATCAAACGAATGAAAGGTACCATGCAGCACGGCAAGATGCCGATACTCTTCGATGATATCAAGGAAATGATGAATTGTCTCGAAGGCAATGAACTTCAACAAGCACGGGATAAAGCGATCCTGTTGATTGGATTCTATGGGGCTATGCGGCGTTCGGAACTTGCCGGACTCGATGTGGAAGATTTACGATTCACCCGGCTGGGGTTGCTCATCACATTGCGTAAATCAAAAACAGACCAATATGATCAGGGCCAGCAAATCGGGATCCCGTTTGTCGCCGATAAAGAAGTCTGCGGGGTGACGGCATTGCGGCAATGGCTTCAGTTGAGCGGTATCACGACAGGACCTGTATTCCGTGGATTCACCCGCAGCCATACGATCCGCAAGACCCGCATTTCCGATAAGTCCATTGCCCTTATTGTCAAACAGTATGCCGGCCTGGTCGGCATGGATCCGAAAGACTATGGTGCTCACAGCCTGCGGCACGGCTTTGCTACGTCGGCTGCGCAGCATCATGTGGAAGAACGCCAGATCATGCACCAGACCCGTCATAAATCACAGGCCATCGTACGTCGCTATATCGACGAAGCCGACAGTCTGATCGATAATCCTATTTTTAAAATTACAGGAGATAAATAGGTTACTTATCTCCTGTAAATGTTGTTGTCACGTAATCGGCACGTTGCGCGATGACGGGAACCTGTAATATTTGCCCCGGATAAATATCGTCATTATTAGCTAAGTGATTCGCTGTCAGGATGGATTGGACGACGCCGCGTACGTCGGAACCGTCTTCAGCGGCAACAGCAGCGATATGCCATATGGTTTCACCTTTTTCTACCCGGACAGGAACAAGGACTGTATCATCCTGATACATCCAGCCGAGCTGGGTAAAGGAAACGATAGCAATAACTACGATAAGAAAATATCTCCATATATGAAGCGTCCGGTGTTGTTGTTTTGTTGATTTCATATGATATCACTCCTACTGTTTAAAACATGTGTTCTACGAACAATCGTTCGGTGATGGCTATATTATATCGTAGAACACATGTTCTGTCAATAAAGGAGACGCATTTTTTTCGTGATATTGCCGCTTTCTTTCCCGCGATGGATGCCTATACATATGTTGTATTTGTCGTCATATCATGATACAATAATCTGAACAAATGTTTTTTTGTAATACCTTACCGTGTTTATGATATATACCTATATGGAGTGATACTGATTATGCTGAATAACGAAAAATCGTTAACGACCCGCCAAAAGCAAATTTTAGAATATATCCGCCTTTGTGTCCATCAATATGGCTATCCGCCATCCGTTCGTGAAATCTGTAAAGAAGTCGGCCTGAGTTCGACTTCTACGGTACACGGATATCTGCATCGTTTGGAAGATTTGGGATTTATCCGCCGTGACCCGACCAAGAATCGTACCATCGAATTGTTGGATGAAGGTTCCTGGCGTTCCAAAAAAATCGTCCCCCTTCCCTTGATTGGGCAGGTCCGTGCAGGCGAACCTATTTTAGCCGAAGAATGTGTGGAAGACGTCTACCCGTTCGCAGCTGATTTCGTCGGCAGCGATGATTCGTTCATGCTTACGGTCCGCGGGGACAGCATGAAGGATGCCGGTATCCTTGAAGGCGATAAGATTATCGTCCGGCAGCAGGATACCGCTGAAAACGGTGAAATCATCGTAGCGCTCCTGGATGATGGAGCGACGGTGAAACGGTATTTCAAAGAAGCAGACCGTATACGGCTCCAGCCTGAAAACGATGATTACGAACCTATATATACCCGCAACTGCCATATCCTTGGCAAGGTTATCGGTTTATTGCGCCGCTATTAATAGAAAAACAGCACAAAAAAAGATGATTCAATTACGAATCATCTTTTTTTGTGCTGTTTTATTTTACCAAATCAAATGTGTATGCACATTTTTTAAATGACATAGAACCAGGAGTTTTCGTCTTTCTTTTCAGCTTCTTCGATGGAAACCGTATTTTCGTTAGACATGAGTTCTTCACTCTTGATGCTGACTTTGGAATACGGGCTGATCGAACTGGTAATGAAAGAGTTGCCGCCAATGACCGCATCGTGGCCGATGGTCGTATGTCCGCCCAAAATAGATGCGCCGGAATAAATAGTGACGTTGTCTTCAATCGTCGGATGGCGTTTTTTACCTCGCAGGGACTGGCCGCCGCGGGTAGAAAGTCCCCCTAAGGTGACGCCCTGATAAATTTTGACGTTATCGCCGATGATCGTCGTTTCACCGATGACGATACCGGTTCCATGGTCAATAAAGAAATGATGTCCCAAAACGGCACCGGGATGAATATCTACGCCTGTATGGGAATGGGCATATTCAGACATGATACGGGGAATGATGGGCACTCCCAGCATATATAATTCATGGGCTAAGCGGTGAACGGTCACGGCCTGCAATCCCGGATAGGAAAAAATGATTTCATCCTTGTTTTCAGCTGCCGGATCGCCAACATAAAAAGCATCGATATCTTCTTCCAGCAAAGCCCTGACCTTAGGAATCTGCTGCATAAATTTCAACGTGATCTGTGTAGCCTGCCGGGCATATTCTTCTTCGCTTACGGTACCTGTATCTTTGTTTTCAGGGTCTTTTTTGCGATATGGCAGTGCTGTTAGGATCTGCTTGTGAAGATGATAAATGACATCTTCAATCAGCATCGACATGGTGTTTTCCAGGTTATAGATCTTATAGGTCTGATCCCGGAAATAGCCGGGATAAATAATACGAAATAATTTATTGACGATATCTTCTACCTTGTTGCGGTTCGGCTGCCGAAACAGATTGAACCGGTCAATGACCCGGTCAGAATGGTAGTCTTCCAAAATATAATGGGTTACGTTATTGATTTCCTGTAATTCATTAGAATGCATGCTTTCGTTTCCACCTTTCAACTATATATGTATTGTATTATCGTCTGACATATGGACAAAAAGGCTGCGGCCCCGGATGAGCCGGCTGGTCCAACGGCCTGACAACAGGCTCAGGTAGCGCTATTGGCCGTACTGATGCAGGCGTGTAATGCGGTTGCAGTGATAATGGCCGATGATTGGCACCGGCAAGACCCATTGCTGCGGGACGAATCGGTAATGGCAGCGGCTGATGAAGACCCGGCCGGTACGGCTGCATGATCAGCTGTTTATGCGGTCGTATGGAAGGGCTCAATTCGGTCAGATACCCCGTTTGCATTTGTAATTGCTGTGTTTGATACGTAATGTTATTTCTGCCAATCCTGGTTTCCAGTCCGCCCAGATACCCGGCATTCCAATCCGTTCTATTTGCGGGCGAGCGCTGCGGGGATACGTAAGCGGTACGATAACGGGAAGAATCTGCCGGGCGTTGTATTCCATCGTGACGGCCGGCATAATATCCATTCGAATAGTCAGTACTGTTAGCCAGTGCAGCCGGTGACTGTACTAAAAGAGTCAGTCCCAGTATCAGCAGGACTTGCCACATTTTTTTCAACATACGGCTCCCTCCTCTGTAATGTATATACCGGATTACTCATTATACCATATACTAAGAATCTTACTACTATATATTATATAAGACTATGCGTGGTTGCACAATATATATCCGTAAAATGTTTTGTGACAACTATGAGTATACTATATTCCCAGATACACGAAAAGCAGCAGAATCCTGCTGCTTTTCGTGTACTGGGGTAAACACTATTAAAAATTATATATTACTCAATACGACTTGTGTCATCGTATGGGTATCCGCTTTTTTAAATCCATCTTTGTAAAGGTCCGGTGTACGCCAGCCTTCCGCCAATGATTTGTCGACAGCCTGTTCAATCATGGCGGCTGCCTTGTCTTCGTTAAATGAATATCGTAACAACATGGCTGCCGAAAGAATGGTAGCACAAGGATTCGCAATGCCTTTGCCGGCAATATCCGGGGCCGATCCATGGATCGGTTCATACAAACTGGTTGCTTCCCCGATAGAAGCTGACGGCATCATGCCGATGGAACCGCCTAATACAGCAGCTTCATCGCTCAGGATATCGCCGAACAGATTGCCGGTGACGATGACGTCGAATTGTTTGGGATTGCTGGCAAGCTGCATCGCGCAATTATCGACATACAGGTGATTCAATTCCACATCCGGATAGTCCCTGGCTACATCGATGACCGTACGCCGCCATAAACGGGAAGTCGCCAGGACATTCGATTTGTCTACGGAAGTTACCTTGTGGCGGCGCTTACGGGCAGCCCGCATGGCGAATTTAGTGATACGCTGTACTTCGGGAACGCTGTAGTTTTCCAAATCCCAGGCCCGTTCAGCCCCATTGTGGATTTCGGATTCACATTTATCGCCAAAATAAATACCGCCGATCAGTTCGCGGACAATGAGTACATCCGTACCGGTAACGATTTCCGGTTTAAGGGGCGAATATTCGGCCAATATATCAGAAACATGGACCGGCCGCAGATTGACATACAGTCCCAAGGCTTTGCGCAATCCCAATACAGCCCGTTCGGGACGCAGCGTCGGTTTGACGTTGTCCCACTGGGTACCGCCAACGGCCCCGAAAAGGATGGCATCCGCTTTTTTAGCGGCGTCGATGGTTTCCTGCGGCAACGGCGATCCACAAGAATCATACGCCGTTCCGCCGGCCATCTTATATGTAAAATCCATGCCGATATGGCATTTTTCATCTATTTTCTGCAACACGCTGACAGCTGCCGACGTAATTTCTTCGCCAATGCCATCACCGGGAATAACTACAATATGTTTTGTCATGCTTATTTATGCTCCTTTACATAGTTGATCAAGCCGCCTGCTTTAGCAATATCCTGGATAAATCCGGGCAACGGCGGTGCCTGGAACGTATCACCGGTCGTAGTATCGATAATTTTTCCGGTCGTTACATCGACGGATAAAATATCATCGGCCTTGATTTTTTTCACATCATCGCCGATTTCCAATACGGGCAGGCCGACGTTGATGGCATTACGGTAGAAAATACGGGCGAAACTGGCCGCAATCACCACGGGGATACCGGATGCCTTGATAGCAATGGGAGCATGTTCCCGTGATGACCCACACCCGAAATTATAACCGCCGACCATGATATCGCCGGCTTTCACATTACCGGCAAAGGATTCATCGATATCAACCATGCAATGGGATGCTAATTCCTTCGGGTCGAAACTATTCAAATATCGCGCCGGGATAATGACATCCGTGTCAATATTATCACCATAGCGCCAAACCTTTCCTTTTATATCCATCTTAACGGACCTCCTTTGGTGTCGCTATTTTTCCCAGAATAGCGCTGGCTGCGGCTACTTGCGGGCCGGCCAGATATACTTCACTGTCGACATGGCCCATACGGCCGCGGAAATTGCGGTTCGTCGTGGATACACATTTTTCACCGGCTGTCAGGATGCCCATATAGCCGCCTAAGCAGGGGCCGCAGGTAGGTGTGGAAACGGCGCAGCCGGCATGGATGAATGTATCGATATAACCGGCATGCATGGCATCCAGATATACCTGCTGACTGCCGGGAATGACGATACAACGTACATCGGGATGCACTGTATGGCCTTTGAATATATCTGCGGCAATGCGCAAATCTTCCAAGCGCCCATTCGTACAAGAACCGATGACGACCTGATCGATTTTGATGTCACCAAAGGTACCGATGACTTTGGTGTTGCCGGGAAGATGCGGGAATGCCACGACCGGTTCGAGGTCCGACAAGTTGATTTCTACGGTCCGACAGTACGAGGCATCTTCATCAGCGCTGACAATATCATAGCCGGCGGGGACACGGCCCTGTTCATAGGCAATCGTCTTGTCATCTACCGGGAATATGCCGTTTTTGGCACCGGCTTCAATAGCCATATTGGAAATGGTGAAACGGTCGGTCATATCCAGGGCTCCGACTCCTTCGCCGGTAAATTCCAGGGACTGATACAGAGCACCGTCGACACCGATTATCCCAATCAGGGTCAGCATGACATCTTTCCCGGTAATATCAGCAGGCTTCTGTCCGGTCAAATGGACATTGATGGCATCGGGAACCTTGAACCAGGCTTCGCCGGTGGCCATGGCTACCCCTAAATCGGTAGAGCCGACACCGGTGGCAAATCCGCCCAATGCGCCGTACGTGCAGGTGTGCGAATCAGCGCCGATGGTCAGCATGCCCGGGGCAACAATCCCCTGTTCCGGCAGCAATACATGTTCGATGCCGACCCGGCCGACTTCAAAGTAATGTGTAATCGCATGCTGTTTGGCAAAATCCCGGACTATTTTAGCCAGGCCTGCCGATTTAATGTCCTTATTCGGCGTAAAATGGTCGGGAATCAGCGAAATTTTTTCTCTGTCAAAGACCGGTTTGCCGATTTTATTGAATTCGGCAATCGCCGGCGGTGCTGTAATATCATTGGCCAGAACCATGTCCAGCTTACATGTAATTAAATCGCCTGCTTTTACAGCGGGTATTCCGGCGTGTTTAGCCAGGATTTTTTGTGTCATTGTCATTCCCATATGTGTTTATATACCTCCCAGAAATATGATATCGATTAATGCTGTCCGGCATTGGCTTTAAATTCAAAAATTGCATCCGGATTCGTCGGAACGGTACGGAACTTCACTCGTTCGGTCGTTCCCGGCATCCTGTTGATTGCCGTAATAAACGCATACAGAGACGCTGTGATCGTATCCGTATCGACGCCGGCTCCCCAGGTTGTCTTGCCATTTTCATCCGTCAGTCCGAAATAGGCAATCCCGCGGGAATTGGCACCACGGTCCAAATCATGTTCCGTATATACCAGATTTTTGATCTGAATATTGTAGGCCTGACAAATCGCGTTGCTAACGCAATTCAGCTGGCCGTTGCCGCGGCCGTCGAGCAATACTTCTTCCCCGTTCACCCGCAGCAGGACTTTACCGATCCACTGGCCTTTATGTTTATAAATGGAGAAGTTTTCCATCTGTAACGGTGTCGAGGTGTTGACATAATAATCACTGAAGATACGATAGATTTCGTCGGGCTTTAATTCCTTATGATGATGATCGGAAACTTCTTTGACGAAGTAACTGAAATCTTCCCGCATTTTCTTCGGCATGTCGATGCCATAATTCTGTTCCATGATATACGCTACGCCGCCCTTGCCGGACTGGCTGTTGATGCGGATGACATCAGCATCATATGTGCGGCCGACATCGTGAGGATCGATAAACAGATACGGGACGGTCCAGTATTTTTCGTTATGTTCATCCCGATAATGCATGCCTTTGGCAATCGCATCCTGATGTGAACCGGAGAATGCCGCAAAGACCAGCTTGCCGGCATAAGGCTGACGAGGATGAACATCCATACGGGTAACCCGTTCATACATTTCGATTAAATCAGGCATATGGGAGAAATCCAGTTTCGGGTCGACGCCCAGGCCGTACATGTTCATGCCGATGGTAACGATATCGGCATTCCCTGTCCGTTCCCCGTTGCCGAACAAGGTCCCTTCTACCCGGTCTGCACCGGCCAGGATGCCCATTTCGGCATCGGCGACACCACAGCCCCGGTCATTATGAGGATGCAGGGACAGGACGACATTATCACGGTACTTCAGGTTCTGGGACATATATGCAATTTGTGAAGCATAGATATGCGACATGGACATCTGTACGGTAGACGGCAGATTAATAATCGCTTTGCGGTCTGCCGTAGGCTTCCATACATCCAGGACGGCATTGCAGACTTCCAACGCAAATTCCGGTTCGGTCCCGGTAAAACTTTCCGGTGAATATTCAAACCGGTAGTTGGCACCGGCTTCATTTGTCAGATCTTGCAGTAATTTTGCGCCATCTACGGCGATTTGTTTGATTTCTTCTTTGGATTTTTTAAATACCTGCTGGCGCTGTGCCAGGGATGTTGAATTATATACATGGACGATGGCGTTCTTCACACCGTCCAGGGCTTCAAAGGTCTTACGGATGATATGTTCCCGGGCCTGTGTCAGCACCTGCACCGTTACGTCATCGGGAATCAGGTTTTGTTCTACCAGCGTGCGCATGAATTCATATTCCGTTTCCGAAGCGGCAGGAAAACCGACTTCGATTTCTTTGAATCCCATATGGACCAGGGCTTTATAAAATTCGATTTTTTCATCCAAACTCATAGGAATGATAAGGGCTTGATTACCATCACGCAAGTCGACACTGCACCATACAGGTGCTTTGTCCGGATATTCTTTTTGTGCCCAGGACATGTCTACGACGGGTGGCATAAAATAACCTTTTTTGTAATGTTCTACGTTTTTCATATAGCATCTCTCCTATGATTATGAATTCGGAATAGTATTTACATCATCAAAATAAAAAAAATCTTCCATCTCTATTGAAAGAGACGAAAGACTATTCTTACGCGTTACCACTCTAATTCATACCCGCAGGTATGCTCTCTACAGGTACGGACGATATGTCGATACCTTCCTGTCTGTTAACGGCCAGGCCCCGGCTCCACCTACTATGATTCAGCGAGCTGCTTAGAGACGAGTTCAATTCCTTTCCGCTGCGGTTTCACACCTGCCAACCGCTCTCTGAAAGCTTCCCGGAATTTACTAATTCTCTTCAACGCATTTTTATTTTGACTTGTTGATGAGTATATTACCACACGATTCTTTCTTTTGCAAGGCCTATAGCGGTGTTTTTTATCGAAATTATGCACTTAAACCTTTAACGTTGAAGATTTTTTCTAAATTCCCACAGCAAGGAGACTATATTACGCTAAAAAAAATTCGACCAATGACCATTTCTATGGTAATATATTTTGTGTAATGATTTAGTATATATTTTTAGGGAGGCCCTGATATGAAAGAATACACACCTTTTAAATCTGGTAAAGTACGTGAAGTGTACGATGCCGATGACAGCATTATCATGGTTGCAACAGACCGTATTTCCGCTTTTGACCATATTTTAAAAAATAAGATCACTAAAAAAGGCGCTATCCTCACACAAATGTCTAAATTCTGGTTTGATTTGACGAAAGACATCATTCCGAACCATATGATTTCCGTTGACAATTCCGATATGCCGGAATTCTTCCAGCAGCCTCAGTTCATGGGCAATAGCATGAAATGTAAGAAGCTCAATATGATTCCCATGGAATGCATCGTCCGCGGCTATATTACCGGCAGCGGCTGGGAAAGCTATCAGGAAAACGGCACGGTTTGCGGTATTTCCTTACCGGCCGGCCTGAAGGAATCGGAAAAATTGCCAGAACCGATTTTCACACCGAGTACTAAGGCTGAATTAGGTGATCATGACGAAAATGTATCCTTGGAAAAAGGCGCCGCCGTCCTTGATCAGACGTTCCCCGGCAAAGGGAAAGAATATGCCGAAAAAGTCCGCGATTATACGATTGCCTTGTATAAAAAATGTGCTGACTATGCGCTTACCCGCGGTATCATCATCGCCGATACTAAATTTGAATTCGGCCTCGACGAACAGGGAAATATTATTTTAGGCGATGAAATGCTCACGCCGGACAGCTCCCGTTTTTGGCCGTTAGCCGGATATAAACCGGGGCAGGGCCAGCCGTCCTATGACAAACAGTTCGTCCGCAACTGGTTGAAAGCCAATCCGGGCAATGATTTTCTCCTGCCCCAGGATGTCATCGATAAAACTATCCAAAAATATAAAGAAGCATATGAAATGCTGACTGGCACCAAATTTGATAAATAATATAGAAACAGGAGACAGAACAGCAGGAATTTCCT
>JALCDF010000047.1 GCA_022641375.1 Megasphaera sp.
GATTCCATCGTCTTCATGATACTTTTCCAACGCAAATAATGCCAAGGGGCGCAAACTGATGCCATACCCGCTTTCCAGTATTTCCATATTATGATACCGGATATTATTACGCAGCACATTCGCAATACATGCGTCACTTCCCGCAGCAGCTCCCATCCAAAGGACGTCATGATTTCCCCACTGGATGTCCAGGGAATGATGATGCATAAGATTGTCCATAATCTTATCGGCATGGGGACCGCGGTCATAAATATCACCAATAATGTGCAGGTGATCCACTGCCAGACGCTTAATCAAATCGGCCAGGGCACAAATAAACTGACGGGTACTGCCCGTTTCTAAAATAGTATCAAAAATCTTGGAATGGTACACATGACGATTTTTATCTTCATCAGGCTGAGAATGAAGCAATTCATCGATGACGAACCGGAACACCGACGGCATCGCTTTACGTACTTTTGAACGAGTATATTTAGATGACAATAATTTGGCCAGCCGAATCATATGGTGCAATGTCGTCCTGGCCCATTGATCCGTAATCTTGCCATGCCGATTTAATAAATTTAATTTTTCGTTGGGATAATAAATTAATGTCAATAAATCATCCCGTTCCTGCGGAGTCATTGAATTCGCAAAAATCGTTTCCACTTTCTCACGAATGACGCCGGCGCAATTATTTAAAATATGATAGAATGCTTCATATTCCCCATGCAAATCACTCATAAAATGTTCTGTTCCCTTGGGCAGGTTAATGATTGCCTGCAGGTTTATAATTTCTGTAAAGGTAGCTTCCTGCGTCGGATATTCTTTTGACAGCAGTTCAAGATACCGCACATACTGATCCGAATTCGTCCCATATGATTCATCCATATATATTCCTCTTTTCTCTTTACGTCGTATGAAATAATTAATTTTCTTCGTTACAATAAGCACACTTACGTATTAACATTATTGTACCCTTTATTTATTGTACTGACTAGAGAAAAGATGGCGGAATACCTCATGATATATGCCCCAATAAATTTCAAAATAAATATAATCCGTTTCTACCTATGTCAGTTAAGAATAATTCTAATAAATTTTAGGAATGCGTTGGCTTCATCATTTATTTTATTTCATTTGTTATGGCATAATCTTTATTTTTAACGGGTGTATACTAATTGCCGGAATTTATATTGCTATACGTAAAATAAATTTTCATAATACGGTATTTGCAAAGGTAAAAAAAGATGTTATGATGTGAGTACAGAAAGCAGTTCTGGGTATTCAAAAAATTTTAATGAGGTGATTGGTAATGAATAAGTATCTTGCATCTGTAATTGAAAATGTAAAGACGAAACATGCAAATGAACCTGAATTCGTACAAACCGTAGAAGAAGTATTGACTTCTCTGGAACCGGTTGTCGAAAAACATCCGGAATACGAAAAATTCGATTTGCTGAATCGTTTGGTTGAACCGGAACGTCAGTTCACATTCCGTGTTGTTTGGCAGGATGATAAAGGGGAATATCATACTAACACTGGTTATCGTTTCCAGTTCAACGGAGCTATTGGGCCATACAAAGGCGGCCTTCGTTTCCAGAAGAACGTTTACTCCGGTATCATTAAATTCTTAGGTTTTGAACAAATCTTCAAGAACGCTTTGACAGGTCTTCCTATCGGCGGTGCTAAAGGTGGCGCTGACTTTGATCCGACTGGCAAATCCGACGCTGAAATCATGCGTTTCTGCCAGAGCTTCATGCAGGCTTTGTATCGTTACATTGGTCCTGATGTCGACGTTCCTGCTGGTGATATGGGCGTAGGCGGCCGTGAAATCGGTTACTTATACGGCGAATATCGTCGCTTGAAAGGCTGCTTCGAAAACGGCGTCTTGACAGGCAAAGGCTTCAGCTATGGCGGATCCCGTATTCGTCCGGAAGCTACCGGCTACGGCGCTGTATACTATCTGGAAAACGTCTTGAAAGACGACGGCCAGGATATCAAAGGCAAAACAATCGCAGCTGCAGGCTTCGGTAACGTATGCTGGGGCATCTGCAAAAAAGCAGCTGAACTCGGTGCTAAAGTTGTTACCTTGTCCGGTCCTGATGGCTACATCTACGATCCCGATGGCATCGTAACAGAAGAAAAAATTAATTATATGCTCGAAATGCGTGCCAGCGGCCGTAACCGCGTACAGGACTATGCTGATAAATTTGGCGTACAGTTCTTCCCTGGCAAGAAACCTTGGGGACAAAAAGTGGACATCATTATGCCGTCCGCTATGCAGAACGATATTCATATGGAAGAAGCAAAAGAAATCGTTGCCAACCATATCCGCTACTACATCGAAGTTGCTAACATGCCGACAACCAATGATGCATTACAGTTCCTGAACAGCCAGAAAGATATGATCGTTGCTCCGTCCAAAGCAGTTAATGCCGGCGGCGTTGCTACATCCGCTCTCGAAATGGCTCAGAACAGCGAACGCCTCGTTTGGACTGCTGAAGAAGTTGACAAACAACTCCATCAGATCATGAACACGATTTATCATAACTGCAAAGATGCAGCTGCTCGCAATGGCCTGGGTTATAACCTCGTAGCCGGCGCTAACATCGCTGGGTTCGAACGCGTTGCCGATGCAATGATCGCTCAAGGTGTATTCTAAGTTTATACACACATAACGCATTCTCTCATAAACTAAATAAAAAAGGTACTCCTGACAAAGAAGGTACATCCTAATGACGTGTCAGGATGTACCTTTTTTTATTTTATAATATATAAAATCACAGAACCATTTTATATTATTTTTCTGCTTTTACAAATTCATCTTTCATTGCCTGTCTCAGTGCAGTGTCTTCCATCAATTTTACAACAATCCGTCCCATGATTTCAGCACCTCGTACAATAACGGGCTCGATTTTCTGATTCTTGACCATATCCGCAATATATTTCGAATGTCCCGGATAATAGGTATCACCCATTGCCAGGTGCAGATGAATAGCCGGACATTGATGACTCACATTGCCAATATCAGAACTGCCGCATCCCGCCGGATCCGTATACGAAATTCCCATATCATCTAACACGGACTCGGAAACTTTTGTTGCCGTATGGTTCCAAAGCAGGTTATCATATTTATATCCCACCTGCGTCACATCATATGTCGTTTCCGTAGCGATGGCTGCTCCTTTGAAGCAATTCATGATTTTTCGGACCACTTCATTCAGATATGGCCGTTCCGTATTGCGTATGCAACATTCAACTTCTGCATAGTCCGGAACGACATTGGATGCAGCACCACCATTGACAACATACGTCCCTATGCGCGTTTCCGGCCGAACATGCTGCCGCATCATGTCGATTGCATGGAGAGCCAGCGTAGCTCCGTTTAACGCATTACGTCCTTCCCAGGGTTCACTGGCAGCATGTGCTGTCTGTCCATGGAAACGAACCCGGTAGTCATCTAACGCCAGAAAATGGGAATTAGCTGTCGTCTCATTCGCAGAAACATGCACCATGATCGCTAAATCATAGTCTTTAAAAACTCCCTTTTCACACATCGCTACCTTGCCGCCCCGCAATTCTTCATCGGGAGTACCGATGAGATCAATATCTACGGGCAACATCTTCATCTTTTGAAATGCCGTCGCTGCCAAAAAACTCATCGCCCCATTGGCCGAATGACCACAGCCATGTCCGATATCAGGCAGCGCATCATACTCTGCTAAAAGAGCTACTTTCAAAACGGGCGCATCCGATTGATGAACAACCGCACGAAAAGCTGTCGGCTGACCGGTAAAATTTTCCTCTACTTTCATCCCTAATGCACGGCAGACTGTAACATAGGTTTTACAAGCATGATATTCCTTGCCGGATAATTCTGGATCATTGGCTATTTTATAATTTAGCTGGAATGCTTGTGGTGCACACGACTGTAACGCCGCTACAAAACGTTCGGTTTCTGACATAAGATACCTCCTAAAAATTACCTTTACTGCATTTGCAAGTCTTCCCTGCAAACCCTTATTCAAGAATAAACATATATAACGGTATGATAAGAATACCGAGTACTACAGTAATAAAACTGACTTCCGTGGAATATTTCACATCCGCACCTACCGACTTGGCCACAACCGTCATCTGCGTCATTGCCGGCATGCTCGCCTGCATCGTAAACACCTGTGCTGACATAGGGGTTACCGGGATAAATGGCAGCAACGCCAGGACACAGGCCGGGCATACAATAAATCGTCCCATAAGAGCTCCGATGATATCCCTGTCCCAATGTACAGATGCAAAAGAAATACCGCTCATTTCAATGCCGATTACGATTAAAGACAACGGGGTTGCCAAATTACCCACATACTGAAAAGATGTCAGAATGAAATCCGGCAATGTAATATTGGCCATGACAAGCCCCAGTCCGCCCAGAAACCCCAGCAGCGGCGGTGAAAAAACTTTTTTCATCGTCTGCAAGGAAAACAAAGGCATGTGCCCTGCGCCGCCAAGACTATCATTCACGATATGATATACCCCCAGGGTCCAAAACATCGTCGTATTGGCCATGTAATACAGCATTACCGAAGGGACACTCATGGTGCCAAACAATGCCAAATTAACCGGCAGCCCAATAAAAATAGTATTGGATATAAAAAAGCAGGTAATAAAAACACCCTGTCTGTCCTGACGGATATGTAATACGTTTACCGCCAGACGACCGATTACATACGCCAAGATGATGGACGCAAACGGAAGCAGTAAATCCGGCGCCAGCTGTACCAATGAATCATGCGTAAAATCCTTTTCTATTTGGCATAACATATACAGAGGCAGCGCCACTTTCATGACTAACCTGGTGAAAATTGCGCTCGTATCACTGCCAAACCACCCTTTTACGGATAAACCATACCCTATTCCAATGATAAACAATACTTCAAAAATACCTTGCAGACCATGCAATACTCCTGCCACGTCCTAATACCTCCCTTACACGTTATATAGCTGAGATTGACGGTCCTTGAATACATTGATACGATTCCGTATATCGGAAACAACAGAAAAATCGGTTTCAGCCGTTACAATCTGTGCCGTTCCATCCCCCTGAGCCAACACGTTCCCCCACGGATCAACGATCATCGAATGCCCGCAAAAATGCATATGTCCCGCTTCGCCGCAACTATTCACCGCGGTAATGAAGCATTGATTTTCAATGGCTCTGGCCCGGTTCAAAATCTGCCAATGTTCACACCGCGGATCCGGCCAGGCTGCCGGCACAAAAATCATCTGCGCTCCCGTAAGTGCCGCCATGCGCACCCATTCACAAAAACGAAGGTCATAACAGATAATAGAAGCCATGGGAATCCCATCTAATGAAAAACTGTTTATTTTTTCCCCAGGAGTAAATACGGCATCTTCTTTCCCCGGTGTAAATAAATGGACTTTATCATACGAAGCTATCAGCTTTCCCTTCCTATCGACAACATACGTCGTATTGTACAGCTTATCGCCACGGCGGACAGCTACTGACCCGCCAACAATATTCACATGTAATGTACTTGCCAAATCCGCTAAGAACTGTTTGGTCCGACAACCGTCATCATCTGCCAGATTCCACACATCATCCGGATAAAAAGAAACATTCCACATTTCCGGCAGGACTATCACATCCGCCTGCTCTTTGGCCGCAGCATAAATATACTTTTCAACCATATCATAATTAGCATCTGTCTGCCCCAAAGAAATGGCAAACTGAATCGCTGAAACTCGCATAACGTTCCCCTTCTTTCTGCTATTCCGTATCCTGGTATTATCAACTCAATATTATTATAAAAGAGTTAGTTATGAAATACAACTTGAAAAATCAGATATATGTTGCTATAGTAAAAATAACGTTACTACTAAGGAAGCGATTCGATGACAAAATTAAAAAAGACAAACGTCATGCGTATTTTAGATAAACAAAAAATACCGTATACAACGAAATCCTATAAGTATTCCGAAGAAGATCTTTCCGGCGTGCACGCTGCTGCAGAACTGGGAATGGATCCGGAACAGGTTTTTAAGACCCTTGTGGGGCAAGGCAACAAAACCGGCATTGTCGTCTTCTGTATCCCCAGTGATAAAGAATTGGACTTAAAAAAAGCAGCGGCCTGCAGTGGCAATAAAAGCCTTCACCTGCTCCATGTCAAGGAATTACCCGGCCTGACCGGATATATTCGCGGCGGCTGCTCTCCCATTGGCATGAAAAAACAATTCCCCACCTACATTGATGATTCCGCTCAGAATTACGATGCTATCAGCCTCAGCGCCGGCCAGCGGGGCCAGCAGGTTTTCGTTGCTCCGCAAGCGGTAGCTGATTTAATCCGGGCCTCCTTTCATCATCTGACGATGGAAAACATTATTTTGAAAGAAGGACGGATACGATGAGCGAAGAAAAAATGGCTGCATGGCTGAAAAGCCTGTCCGCCTGTACGGATTGCGAATTACATCAGGAAGGGAACCTCGGACCGGTACAGTTCAGCGGCGATTCCTCCTCCCCGCTTATGTTTGTCGGCGAAGGACCTGGCGGTGTGGAAGATGAATACGGCGTTCCTCTGGTAGGACCGTCAGGCAAATTGTTGGATAAAGCATTATGGAGCGTAGGCCTCACACGGGACCATGTCTATGTCACCAACATCATTAAATGCCGTCCTAAAAATAACCGGACACCTACGCTGGAAGAAGGCAAACGCTGTGCCAATATCCATTTAGTCAAAGAAATCGAACTGGTACAGCCCAAGGTCATCGTCTGCCTGGGCAAAGTAGCCTTTCAGTATTTCTATGGCCGCACGGCCAGCATCATGCGTAATCGCGGTAAATGGTTTCAGTGGCACGACATCCCAGTCATGCCGACATATCATCCCGCTTTCCTGCTGCGTCAGACAGGCCATGAACTGGTCGAATCCAAATGGCAAGTATATTATGACTTCAAAGCTGCCGCTGAAAAAGCCAAAGAAGCTATGCCTGATTTTATCTTTAAAAGCCCGGAACAACCGGATTTGCTGACGTTGTATGCTGATGTAAAAGAGCAACGACAAAAAAAAGGGTAAGTATATTAAGAATATCACTGATTAGAAAAAATCCAATCCCTGTGCCCGAACGATGGCATGTGGATTGGATTTTTTATTTATAGTTCTATAGAATGCTTCTTCCGAAAAAACTGCGTCCGTTTTGTAATAACATCATACATAATTCTTCAACACTTTTTATATTTTTTCCATGATATCCAACAGATGCTGATAGCTGTCTACTTCATGATACGCCACATTTTTTGTCGACAGGGTATGAAACAGCTTTTTGGCACAACTGATTTTGGCTTGTTCGATAGGTTTCAGGTTCAGGGAATCCATGGTTCCCTTTGTTTCGGCAACAAAGAAAATATGCTTCACCGTCCCTTTTTGAAAGGCGATTGCCCAATCGGGAGCATAGTTTCCAACCGGTGTCGGGATTTGGAATCCCCGGGGCAGTTTCGCATATACTATCACTTTATCGTCCAGATCCATATCTTGGGCAAATCTCTTTTCCACCGAATTTTCCGCATATCCATCAGCAAATACATAATCTTGTACATTTTTCTTTGCAGCATAGGCCTTAGAGAAATCTTTATTTTTTTCTGCCGTGAAGATTTCCGAATCGTACATACCATTCGTCCGATTGTACGTGATGTCATCAACAATCATGGTCGCTTTCGCTTCGTTAATCAACCGGATAGATTTAGCGATAAATTCCTCCGGATTCGCCTTGAACATAGAAAACTTGATTGGTTCTATACTCGCTAAAATACGGCAAACACTTCTTCTGGTCAAATGCGTCCCTTCGGCTACTTTACCGACAAGATCATATTTTACCTGACTTCCCGCACTGCAATCCAGATGAAATGTATGGCTGCTTTCCGCATTGAAACCGGTCCCTGCCTTTACCTGCTCCGCAGTCCAGTTTTCCCCCTGCGTACCCTTGGTGACCGTGTATTGCATCCGGGCAACAAAAATTTTCTCATTGATATGAGCAACAGCTTTTCTGATCAGTTCTTCGCTGTCAAATTCCACCGTATACGTGTATTTATGATTAATATACTTCCAAAGTGTCTGAAATTCCTTCTTGTAGAAATTATCATTCAGTCTATTTTCCTGGATTTTCGTTTTATGACCATCGTCAATCATACCATCCAGAGCATGTTCATCAAAGATACCCTGAATAAGTGCATGAACACCTTCTGCGATATTTTTTATTTTCTCCGGTAATGGTGCCAACGCCTGATTAACCGCATCCGTACGGTACGTATCAGTCACATGCCCCTCTTCATCAATATAGTCATTCTTGGCCAGATAAAAATAAATGGTATGGGCCTGATCACTCGTAACGGTAATTACATCATCCCCGATTTTGATATGTTTACCTTCAAAATACTCCGGCGTGGCCTGGGTCGGTCGGTCATATAAATCATCCTTGATTTCTTGTTGAAGTGAAGAAACAAAATCTTTATAGCCCTCACTGGCAATGACTGTCAGCTGGTTGATATTCTGCACATCTGTGCCCAGCGTCACCGCATCCATTCGGTCACCGTTCTGATTAACACAGATACGAAGGCCGCGTCCCACTTCCTGCCGTTTATTGGTCGTACTGTCACCACCATGCTTCAGTGTACAAATTTGAAATACATTGGGATTGTCCCAACCTTCCCGCAGTGCCGAATGGGAAAAGATAAACCGTACCGGCGAATCGAAGGAAAGCAGCTTTTCCTTGTCCTTCAAAATAAGTTCATACGCCGATTCATCATCACTGCTATCAGCTCCCCGTTTTACTTTGCTGTCTATTTTACGGCCTTTTTTATCAATGCTGAAATAGCCTGCATGGGTAGCATGAACATCTATACTTCTTAAATACTGTTCATACGGCGTATTAAAAAGTGTCAGATATTCATTCAGAACAGCTATATATTCCTCTTCAAAAATCTGACCATACTCGGAATTAGTTTCATTGCCATCTGTATCGTATTTACGATAGTTTTCCACCTTATCAATAAAGAACAATGACAACGTCTTAATCCCACGGTCAAACAGTTCTTTTTCCTTCTCAAAGTGAGACCGGATGGTTTCACGGATTTGGACACGCCGGATATCTGCTTCCGAAACATCCCCTTGCACTTCGCCTATATGGATTCCTACACCGTTGGTAAATGTAACACTACCCCGAATCGGATCAATCTCATTGATATGATAACCCCGGTACTGTTCCATATTCTTGGAAAGAGCATAAAGGTCATCATCCGTACCGACGATTCTGGTTTCGCGGTTGATGGATTTGTCATAGCCTATTTCAAATTCCAGCCGGGCCATCGGCGGTTTTTTCGGCGAGATAACGATATCTTCCAAAAAAAAATACCCGTCTGTCCCCTGCAGGTTCTTGATATCAATACCTTTGACCTCAATTTTCTTGACCAGTTTCATCTGATAAGCATCCAGTGCATCCAGTACATACACTAAATCATGATGTTCTTTATGGGTAGCGGAATAATTCAGGACAAAAAGCGGCTTGAATTCCTTCAGGGACTCCTGCGTCTTTTTACCACCCATTTTCTGCGGTTCATCAAGGATAACAATGGGTCTGTTGGCCTGAATGACATCAATCGGCCTCCTGCTGGCAAAATCATCCAGTTCCATACGTATTCTTCTGGCATCCTTACCTCGGGCATTGAATGCCTGTACGTTGATAATCATGACCGATACATCCGCACCAGAACTAAACGTATCAATATCAGTCAGGCTTTTGGAATTATACACAAAAAAGCGTGCTTTTTTCCCGTAATATTCCATAAAATGGTCTTGCATGATTGCAAAACTTTTTTGTACGCCTTCACGGATAGCAATAGATGGCACGACCACAATAAACTTGCTCCAGCCATAGAGCTTATTCAGTTCAAACATCGTCTTGATATAGACATAAGTTTTCCCTGTACCCGTCTCCATCTCTACATCGAGGGAACAGCAACCCATATGTTTGGCAAGCGTATCTGATTGCTTAATATTATTGTCATTTTGGACATGTTGTATGTTTTTTAGGATTTGAGACTCACTCAAAACTACCGGTGCATTGGCAAACCCCATATACAGTTCATCTTCTTCGACTGAATCAAGTTTGGTCATCCCTGTGCCGGGATCACGACGGTATTTGATTTTCTCCTGAAAGGGCTGTCCAGCAAATACATTCACCACACTGTCCACTGCATCGGTTTGGTATCCTTGTATGGTAAATTTAAATTTCATATCAGTCATTACCGTTTTCCTCCTCTTCCGTTTTTCCTTCCAGTAAACGAGCAAACTCGTCTTTATTCGGTAGAACAGTCTGATATTTACTAGCAAAAATCTGTGTGTTATCCTCCGGCAATGTAAGTTCTACAAGGGTATTATCTTTCTTTTTACAAAGAACAATTCCTATCGTAGGATTCTCCGTTGGCAGTTTCACTTGCCTATCATAATAATGAACATACATCTGCATTTGACCCAGATTTTGATGAGTTATTTCACCAATCTTTAAATCAATAAGTACAAAGCACTGTAATAATCGATTAAAAAATACAAGATCAACATAAAAATGCTTTTCATCAAAAGTCAGCCGAACCTGCCTGCCAACAAAAGTATAGCCTTTCCCCAGTTCCAATAGAAATGTTTGTAGCTTATCAATAATTTTCTGTTCAAGTGTAGATTCCGAATACTGGCTTTCCTCCGATAACCCCAAAAACTCCAAGATATAAGGATCCTTGACGATATCTTCTGGTTTTTCAATTATAATCCCTTGTTTAGACATTTCGACGATTGCCTTTTTATCCTTACTCACCATAATTCTCTCAAATAAGGCGGAATTAAATTGCCGCTTTAGTTCCCTCAAACTCCAGTGCTCTTGAATCGCTTCTGTTTCATAAAATTTCCGTTCATCCCGATTATCAATATGCATAAGGAAAAGATAGTGAGACCAGCTTAAAGAAAAATTAACACCCTTTGGTGATATGTTTTCTGCTAATTGTTGATGCTCAGATTTCCGAGACGATGTCTCGGAAATTACTTGGCTGTATATCAAATAAAACCGACGCATATTTTCCAGATTATCTACTGAAAAGCCTCTGCCAAATCTTGCATTCAGCTTCTTCGATAGTTCTTTTAATACACCTTTCCCATAGCTAGCACGGGGTTCGCCGTTTTGTTCATATTCTACAATGACATATCCAATTTCATAATAGGTCTGCACCATAGCAGAATTGACTTGTGTAACAATTTGCTTACGTGCGTCTTCGATAAGATTTTCAATTTTCCATGTTAAAAGATCCGTGCCAGAACGCTTCTTTGTTTTTTCCATTACAGCACCTTCCTTTTTGTATTCGGGCTATAGGTGTCAAATATCTGGTCAAAATTCGTCATAACACTGTCATTATCCATGCTGCTGTCACGGAACACGGCATAGAACGGTTTGCTCTTAGCAATTTCCGTCACTGTTTCATCGGTCACATCTTTATCAAAGCAAGCTATGAGATAACCATCAGACACAGAAAAAACCTTCTTCCCAGCAATGGTCATTTCTTCAATAGGGGAAGAAAGAAGAATGCCCAAATCCAGCATGACCTGAAACAACAAATCTTCCGGTGTACGATCCACTTTGATATTATCAGCAAACAAATCCACCATTTCCTGCTGTTTATAATCTGCCGGTTTATAGTAAACATCTTCCATGTTGCTGGAATCTACATAGAAACAACGGAAACCATAATCAATATCCGCGCCCGTTTCTTCTTTGATTTTCTTGCCAGCACGACGAATGCGTTCTTCCCCAATATCACAGATTGTTTTGAAGCCAGTTTTATAGGCTTCGGATTTTTCATCTGTTTTTTCAGGTAATTGCACCATAATAAATTTACGCTGTCCACCATCTTCAGCATTAAGCCGCATAACTGCATGAGCTGTAGTTGCCGAACCTGAAAAGAAATCAAGAATGATAAATTGTTTTTGTGGATACATAGAGATAATATATTTTAAATAATCAACTGATTTAGGGAACTCAAAACTAAATTTCTGTTGTTTCATCCATTTCGTTGAACTTTGTGAATCAAAAAATAAGACTGATTTTGGTAGGGAATATTGATTCTTAAATAAGTAATTTTTTAATTGTGGCATTACTGATTCATCCCGTCCAAATAAAACATCCTCATTTGTTAAAAGTTGCTTCATCTCCTGTTCTGAATATGCCCATCCACGTATTCCTGTTTTACATGGTTTGTGTGTTATTGGATGAAGTATATCATACTTATTTTTACTACCTGGAGCTGTTAAATCAGATGCCCGAAATAAACCTCTATTATCTATATGGATGTAATGATCAAACTCATAATACTTGGGATATCTAGTTAATGCACGTAACTCTGATTCTATTTGATCATTATTCAGTCCGTTTTCTAACAGTTTATCTGCAATTTTTTTATATTCGGTGTAATTAGTTTTAGGAACAGACCACTCCGTCATCGTAAATTCTATGTTTTTCGCATAGCATAATAAATATTCGTGTGTAACTGATACAAATTTCGAATTATTCTTAGCCGAGTTAGAAACAATTGAAAAATTGGCAATAAAATTTTCTTTTCCAAAAATTTCATTACATATACTTTTTAAATTTTCTACTTCATTATCGTCAATAGAAATAAAAATAACCCCATCATCCGACAACAAATCTTTTACTATCCGCAGCCGCGGATAGAGCATATTCAGCCAGTCCGTATGAAAGCGTCCGTTGCTTTCCGTATTCTGAACCATTTGATTGCCTTCTTCATCAGTCTGACCGCTGTTATCGGTGTATTCATTGACATCCTGCTTAAATGAGTCATTGTACACAAAATCATTGCCCGTGTTGTACGGTGGATCTATATAAATCATCTTGACCTTGCCCAGGTAGGTTTCCTGCAATAGTTTCAAGGCATCGAGGTTGTCGCCTTCAATATAGACATTTTTACTATCAATGTCCCCCCCCAGTGTACCATTATGGTTAACTGATTTCTCCCTTTCCAGACGCAATGTTTTGGCAATGGGTGCATTGGCTAAGACTACTGATTTTTTCTTATCGGGCCAGGTAAATTGATAGCGTTCCTGTGGCCCATCTACAACAGTTGTATTAATTTCCTGCATGAGCACATCTTTGTCAATGGCACGAACAACATTACCGTCTTCATCTTTCGTTTCTGTTACGGCATCAGGGAACAAGGCTGCCAGTTTCTGATAGTTTTCGTCTGCCAAATCAGGTGTATGCATTTTCATTTTATCCATTCAAGATTTCCTCCCGCTCTTTTTTATAAGCTTGTAATTTCTGATGTAGTTCAAATTTCTTCTTTGGTTGTGGTTCTTTCCATGTCGCAGCTTCTGTCTTTTGGATTAGTTTTTCCAATTTCTGCAATTTATCCTGTCTGGCCAGTCGGTCATCAATGGATGCTAGTTGTTGTGGTACTGACGCTTCTTCCGACAAAGCAACTTGCTCAATCAAACTATCCCATATTTCATCTAATGAATTTCCGTTCAGTTCCAATTGCATTTTTTCCGACGGCATCCATTCTGTCCGATATATTTTGCCATGATAGAGAGCCAGTTGCCGTTCATCACCATATACCAGAAGAAATATCAGTTTATGAGGGTTTTGCCTGGCTATAGCTTCTACGATTCGTTGATCAAATTCCTGTGTTTTTACGAACAAGGAAAGGAACAGGATTTCCTTGACTTTCGAATCGTTTCCTAAGTTCAATCGTTCTTTTGTCAGGCTGTTTTCTATATATATTCTGTCCACGTCAGATACAAATGCCTCTTTGATTGTTTGTGCCAACGAGACATGCTGATAAAATGCTTCTTTCGGTATTCGTCTGTGTACAACTGTCGTTTGTGGGAAGTCTATCATATCAAATCACCACCATAAAACAAAT
>JALCDF010000048.1 GCA_022641375.1 Megasphaera sp.
AGACTATATTTCTACTTTGATAAGTTAGTTCAGTGTCAATTATTAGTACCATCTCTTTCTGAACAGCGACGAATCAGCTCGTATTTAGATACCATCGACGACCTCATCACCCTTCATCAGCGTAAGTTAAAACACCTGCAAGAAAAGAAAAAGGGGTTATTACAAAATATGTTTCCGAAAAAAGGTGAATCCGTTCCCAAACTTCGTTTCCCAGGATTCACTGCTTCTTGGGAACAGCGTAAGCTATCAGAATTTGTAAAAAATGTAGCAAAAAGAAATAGAGATAATCTTGCTCTGGAAGCATATGCAGTAACAAATGATAGAGGATTTATTGCCCAGAAAGAAGCCCATGATGACTTTGGTTATATGAGCAACGTAGATAGAACAGCATACAATATTGTTCCTCCTAACTCATTTGCATATAATCCTGCAAGAATTAATGTTGGCTCTTTGGGATATTACGAAGGCAGCGAAAATGTAATAGTTAGCTCACTTTATGAGGTTTTTCAGACAGCGGATTATATTGATGATAGATTCCTTCTACATTGGTTAAAATCTGAACATTTTCCTAAGTGGATAGAAAAGCTTCAAGAAGGAAGTGTAAGACTATATTTCTACTTTGATAAGTTAGTTCAGTGTCAATTATTAGTACCATCTCTTTCTGAACAGCGACGAATCAGCTCGTATTTAGATACCATCGACGACCTCATCACCCTTCATCAGTGTAAGTTATTTTTCATATAAAAGGAGGCTTTAGTATGTTAGAAAGTATCAAAAAAGACGAATTATTTTGCAAGTATTATACACAATGGGTCATTGTGTATAAAGAAGGCGCTATCCGGCAAGTTACACTAGATAAATATCGGATAACGCAGCAATGGCTGGAGCGGTTGATCCCCCATTTGCAGATTTGTGAATTAAACCGGATTACGTATCAGCAGCTGATCAATGACTATGCTTTGACTCATGAACGGCAGACGACGATGGATTTCCATCATCAATTAAAAGGAGCTATTTTGGATGCCGTGGATGAAGGACTGATTGAGCGGGATCCGACACGTAAGGTGATTATTAAAGGAAAAACGCCGCGGGAAAAGAAAGCCAAGTATTTGGACCAATTTGAATTACAGACGTTGCTATCCGGTCTGGAAGTACCACAGTACATCAGTTGGGAATGGTTCATTATTTTGGTAGCAAAGACTGGTATGCGATTTTCGGAAGCCTTGGCGTTGACGCCTAATGATTTTGATTTTGCGCATCAGACGGTGTATGTCTGTAAAACGTGGGATTATAAACGGAAAGGGGGATTTCTGCCGACCAAAAACAAATCATCCATTCGCAAAATACAAATCGATTGGCAGACGGTTATCCAATTTTCAACCTTACTGAGGACATTGCCGGATGACAAACCAATATTTATTCATAAAAAAGTATATAACTCAACAGTAAATCACTTGTTGGAGACCTATTGCAAACGCGTTCATGTTCCGGTTATTACCATACATGGCCTGCGTCATACACACGCATCACTGCTGTTGTTCGCGGGAGTATCTATTGCCAGCGTGGCCCGGCGATTGGGGCATTCCAGTATGACAACAACACAAAAAACGTATTTACATATCATTCAGGAGTTGGAAAATAAGGATATTGATCTGGTCATGCGATCCTTGTCGGGATTGATTCATTAATTTATATACATCCAAACCATTATGGCGGCAACGGCGCATACCGAAAAGTGGGAAAAGATGCATGAAGTAAAAAATAAGGCCTCTGACTAATTTTAAAATTAGCAGAGGCTTTAATAATTATATCCGTAGAAACTATTGACACATACGGGCATGCATTATGCTTTCGTTTGTTGATTCAAGTAAGTGTATAATTTTTGTTCGACGGGTTCGTCTAATTGAAAATGGAAGTTGACAACAGGAAGTTTAGTTTCATCTGTCCCTTTCATTTCTTGTTGTGTAGGGGGTTCTAACACCGTTAAATCGCCTAGGTAATAGAAGTCGGTTCCTTCACCATCGCTCTTTTTCAGGAACAGAAGTTTTCTGGTGTGTATATCATCGCTAATGAGTTGTACTTGTTTTGAATGTAGTCTTACACGGGAGCGAGTCATCCAACTGAATTGTTGGGGTGAGATAAATTCGTCTTTATATTTTGTGCTTTCTGTAATATCTTTACTCTTTTCATAGGTTACAAAAATAGGGCAGGTGCAATGATGGCTTCTTTCGTAGTCAAGGTCTTTTACGATGGCGTATCCATTGAGTGTTCCTTCACGATTTGATTCGTAATTTAGTATTCGGGATACATCTTTACGTGAGTATTTTTCATAACGAATAAATTCTCCACGATAGGGATAATAGTTTTTTAACATATTAGAAAATCGATACAGGCCATAATTGATGGCATCTGTAACATAACTTGCAAATTCCTCACTATCTAGCAGGGTTTGCATTTTTTTTGTCCAAATAAAGGAATGGTCTGTTATTTCTACAAGGGCAATATTTTTATATTTAGTTTTGCCGGTTTGTGTAAAGAAATTTAAAGACAATACATTTTCGATGCCTCTTATTGTTTTATCAGTGGGTATATAATCATATTCTTGGTGTATTGTTGTACGGAATATGGCTATAGGAAGCGATGATTTTTTTAGTAATTCTTTAAGTAGAATTAGTTCTTCAACACGTTTGCCATTAGCAATTTCGATACTGATCATTTTAAGAACGGCTTCGTGCTCTTCTTTGATGGAAGAGTCATAGGCATCAATACTTTGGACATATGTATAGTAGGAGTCTTTTTTTTGCACAAAAAGATAAGGGTCTTTATCGCCAAAGTGAATGAAGTCCATCATCATGGGGCGTTTGCCAAGGCGATATTTCAAATCCATATATGATTTTTTCAAAGCTTTATAATCAGCTAAATAGGTAGGTGTGTTGATCGCCTTATATATATCTTCTTTAACAATATCTTGAAAATGTACGGAAGAAGACCCAGGCAAAAAGTTTTGTGAAATTTCACGGCGAATTTCATCCTTGTTATAGGTTCGGTCACCATATAAAGCAATAGGGAGTAAAAAGTTATTTTTATAATTTCCAATAAAGTCGAGGACTTCCAAATACCGTTTGTTGGGATATTTTCTGAGGCCACGGCCTAATTGCTGGACAAAAACTATGGCGGATTGAGTGGGTCGAAGCATGATTATTTGGTTGATGGAAGGGATATCAATGCCTTCGTTGAAGATGTCACGAGTCAAAATAAATTCAAGATAATTAGAATTTTTTGTGGCATCGGCTTCCAGTCTTTGAATAGCATCAGCTCTGCATTCAGGGGTAGATTCTCCCGATAAGGCAATAGCGCGTTTTCCTTTTTCACATAATAATCGTGCCAGAATTTCAGCTTCTTCAACGCGGCTGCAGAATACTAGGCATTTTATCCGTTCTTCATCACTGCCATAATAGCTTGAATAATATAGGATATGTTTTATTCGTTCTTCTGATGTCAAATCATTTATCGTAGCATTTTCAGTTAGCAATTGGCCGTTTACAGAAATGTCGGCTATGCCATGATAATGGAAAGGGACAAGCATATTTTCTTCTAATGCTTGATGGAGACGAATTTCGTAAGCAATATTATGATGGAAAATATCGTAAATATCAAAGCCATCGGAACGTTCTGGTGTAGCGGTCATGCCGAGCCAGAATTTAGGTTTGAAGTAATTGAAGATTCGCTGATACGAATCAGCGCCTGCACGGTGTACTTCATCGACGACAATATAATCAAAGGTATCCGGAGCAAAGGATTGGTAAATTTGGGGTTGCGATAGGGTTTGCACAGTACAAAAAATGTATTTTTTATCTATATCCTTATGGTTTCCTGAAAGTAAACCTGTATCATGGGGATTACAAAATACATTTTCATAGCTTTGTTTTGCTGATTCTGCGATGAGTTCGCGATGAACAACGAAGAGAAAACGGTTTGGATTCACTGTTTTTACGTCAAAAGCGGAAAGGTAAGTCTTACCTGTACCAGTTGCAGAAATCAGAAGTCCACGGTCTTTTCCTTCATCACGTAATTTTTGGATGCCTAGTAATGCTTCTTGTTGCATTCTGTTTGGATTGATTTTATTTAAGCGGATATAATTACTGTTTTTAACATGATTGTGTGTGTAGACTTTTTCATATGCTGAAATCCACTCTTCGTTAACGACGACAGCTTCATCCCAAAGATTAGTAAATTCTTCTTTCATTTGTTTGATCAGGGAGCCGTCTTTTGATGATGTAAAAAAGACATTCCATTCCTGGTTGACGGTTAAGGCAGCTGCAGTCAAGTTACTGCTGCCTAGGACCATGGTATAGTTTTCTTGGGTGTCATAAGGCAAATGAAACAAATATCCTTTGGCATGAAACCCATGATCTTCCGTTACCATGCGCAATTCTATGGTAGAAGGCGGGCAGAGAAATTTTTGCAGGTTTAGTAAATCTCGTAAGGCATTCGGTTCAGTGAAATTAAGATATTGTGATGCGAGTATGTGACCTTTGACAGGGCGGTCTTTGAATTGCAACAACGTGTCTTTTAAGCAGGCGATGCCTGATTTTGTGATAAAGGCAACAGAAAAATAGAACTCGTTACAATAGGTAAGCTGAGAAAGAATCGTATCGAGTACTTTTGTTTTCTTCCGGGCATTGTTAGTGACAATACGCGGCACATATCTTTTGTCTGCTTTTACGTTGTAGTTAATGAATCCTTCACGAAGGCAATCTTCTAATACATTGTTGTCAGTCATCTGAACCAATCCTTTTAATTTATACTATTAAATCAGGCATGTTCTTTTACTATTTTTTCCATGATAGGAATATCTGCGGCTGACCAATCGAGGGTAGGCATGTCCACTAGATTCAGCCATTTTGCGTCGATATGTTCTTTGCGAACAAAATCAGGAGACATCATGGGGCAGTAAAATGCATGCATCGTTAATGAGAAATCAGGATATTGATGATTAACAGTTATATATAAATCAGTTTCTTTAACGGTAATGTCAATATTCATTTCTTCACGCAATTCCCGTTCAAGGGCTGCATGTTTTGTTTCACCTGGTTCAATTTTGCCACCGGGAAATTCGTACTTATAAGAAACATAGGGGTATTTACCGGCCCCACGTTGCATACAAAGGATTTTACCATTATATATTAAAATAGCAGCAACCACATCAAGATGTTTCATTTTATTACCAACTTTCTTGTTTATAAATTTTTGTGCGTATGTATTTATTATACAATAAAAAGAGGGAAAGGTACTAGCAATTAACACGTTTGTATACTCGCTGAACCACTGTCAAGTACCAGCCGACAGATGGTTTTATTTGTATTTGGTCAGCACGCGATGTAATTGCGAGGCCGCCTGGGCGATTGCTTCCTGATCATCGTGGTTCATGGTATTCATTTTTTCTTTCAGAATGGACAGGGTGAAGGAACGCAGTTTTTCCAGTAGTTCCAGTCCTGCCGGGGTAATGGCGATGATGATGATCCGCCGGTCTTCTGCGCTGGTTTTGCGTATGGTGTATTTCTTATTGACTAGTTTGTCGACGAGGATGGTCATTTGCTGCTTGGATATTGTCATGGATTCAGATAATTCTTTCATGGTCATGTCATGTTTTTTCAATGCAGCTAAAATATTGACTTGTGTTTGTGAAATCGTCGAGCGGAATTTTATATCGACGGGTTTTACGAATTCGTGATCCAGCAAAGGAATTAATTCGAATATCAGTTCTGACAGGGCTGTTAAATGCATGGTGTTTCCTCCTTTTTACAGATGATAGGATACTGAATTGCCAACGAATACATTTCTTGACAATGAATATAGTAAATGATAGTATATTGTAAATAACTATTTACAATAAATATGTAGTTACAAAATAAGGCTTTCATCTATTGTAAACCAAAGTACGGGTATGATGCAATATGCAGGAGGGAAATGAGTATGTGCAGATTGAAAAAGTTATATGGAAAAATTGGCAAACGATGGCTGGCTGTGGGCTTGGCTATTGGTTTTATGGTTATCAGTACGATACTTTTACATTATGGCGGCGGCAAGGCGGTCCAGGCTTCAGATAATACCAATGTATCCGTGCAGGCGATGAAAATCGTTCAGCAGGATGCGGCGGTAACTTACGAGTATGTGGGACAGGTCAAAGCGAGGAATGAAGTCAAAATGATGTCCAAGGTATCCGGCAATGTCATCCAGAAAATGGTGAATGGCGGTGAGTATGTTTCCAAGGGACAGCCGTTGTTCCAGATTGATAATCGTCAGTATGATGCAGCTATCAAAGCGGCCGAAGCGACGTTGAACAAGTCTCAATCGACCTTGCGGAGTTCCCAGCGAACGGCGGATCGGTATTCGTCTTTATCGAAACTGGATGCGGTAGCACAGGAAACGACGGATTCTTATGTGTCGCAGGCCGAAGAGGATGCGGCTACCGTCGAAACGAATCAGGCGTCGCTGCAGGAGGCCAGGGACAATGAACGGGATACCTTGATTTGTTCTCCCATCGATGGCCGTATCGATGTCAATGATGTCAGTACGGGATATTATGTCGTAGCTGGTTCTACGACGATGGGTACTATATCTTCCGTGGATCCGGTGTGGGTACAGTTTACGATGAGTGAATCGGAATACCTTGATTTCCTCGTCATGGGTCAGAATCAATTGCCGGAGTTCTTTAAAAATCATCTCCAAATTACCTTGAGCAATGGCGGCACGTATCCCATCGAGGGCCGGGTGGAACAAGTGGACAAAGGGATCAATGAAACAACGGGTACGATTACGTTGAAAGCGGTATTCGATAATCCCAATCATATGTTGACGCCAGGGATGTTTGCCAATATCAAGGTGCATGGCGAGGTACAGAAAAATGTCCTCATGGTTCCGCAAAAAGCGGTCAAGGATTTGCTGAATAAATCAATCGTGTATGTGTTGGACGGTACGAACAAGGCGGTCGGTCGTCAGGTGACGTTGGGCAGCAAGATAGGGAATATGGTTATTGTCAAGGACGGACTGGATGCTGATGATACGATCGTCGTCGAAGGTATCGATAAGATAAAAAAGGATTCTACCTTATCGGTGACCATGATAGATGCAGCAGAGATAATGAGTACAAACGATGAAACCGATTCATCAGACGCAAACTAGGAGACGGATTTATGGCAAACTATTTTATTAAACATCCTGTTTTTGCAGTGGTTATTTCTATTGTTATTACCTTACTGGGCATTGTTTCCGCAGTGAATCTGCCGATTTCCCAGTATCCTAAGATATCGCCGCCGACGGTTTCCGTCAGCACGACCTATGCGGGGGCGAATGCCGATGTCGTCAACGAAACGGTCGCCCAGGTCATTGAAGAACAGGTCAATGGCGTCGAAGGTATGGTATCGATGTCTTCGACAAGCAATGATTCCGGTTCGTATTCCTTGAGTGTGCAGTTCGAAACAGAAAAGGATGCCGATACGGCGTCCGTGCAGACCCAGAGCCGCGTGTCTCAGGCCAATGCGTCGTTGCCGACGACAGTCCAGTCGACGGGGGTTACGACGCGTAAGGCGTCACAGGATATGTCGCTCATGTTCAACTTATATTCGCCAGACGATTCGTTCGATGAAAATTTCCTGAAGAACTACGGGACGTTATATCTGATCGATGAAATCAAACGGGTCAGCGGTGTAGGCGAAGTAGATTCGTTCGGTTCCGATTATAGTATGCGGATTTGGCTGCAGCCGGAAAAAATGGCCCAGCTGGCAGTTTCTGTAGATGAAGTGATTTCAGCGATTGAAAGTCAGAATACGCAGGCTGCTTCTGGGGCCTTGGGAAAACGGCCGAGTGGGGCGAATCAGGATTTCCAGTATTCGACGCGAGTCAAAGGTCGGCTGACCAGTCCCAAGGAATTTGAAAATATTGTGGTCCGGACGAAGCAGGATGGCGGCTTTATCCGTATCCGGGATATTGCCCGGGTCGAATTGGGCAGTGAAGATTATAATTATGATAGCCTGGTCAATGGCCATAAAGCGATTGGGTTTGGCGTGAAATTGACCAGTGATGCCAATGCCCTGGAGACCATTACCAACGTAAAGAAGGTATTAGCACAGGCATCACAAAGTTTCCCTGACGGTCTGGATTATAAAATCGTCGTGGATAACACGGATTTTGTCCGGGCATCCCTGAGTGAAGTGGCAAAGACCTTTTTTGAAGCGCTGTTGCTGGTGGCACTGGTTGTTTTTATTTTCCTGCAAAGCTGGCGGGCTACGCTGATTCCTATATTAGCTGTGCCTGTTTCCTTATTGGGTACGTTTGGCGCGTTCAAGTTGCTGGATTTTACCATCAATACGTTGACTTTGTTTGCGATGGTGCTGGCTATCGGCTTGGTAGTCGATGATGCTATCGTCGTCATTGAAGCGGTGGAACGGCATATACGGTATGATAAAATGACGCCGTTGGAGGCCACGAAAAAGGCCATGCGAGATGTTTCCGGACCAATCGTGACCATTGCCTTTGTACTGGCGTCGGTGTTTTTGCCGGTTGCTTTTTTCAGTGGTACTACGGGTATCCTCTATAAGCAATTTGCGTTGACCATCGTTATTTCCATGGCTATTTCGGCTTTTGTGGCCCTGTCACTGACGCCGACCCTATGCCGGGTATTTTTGAGAATAGAACCGGCAGAAACGAAAAAAAATACCAAGCTGCAGCAATGGTTCAGCCGCTTTAATGACGGCTTTGAGCATTGTGTCAATGTGTATGCTGATTTCCTGCAGCAGGCAGTGAAACGAAAAAAACTATGTATGGCAGGGCTGGCTGTCATCCTGCTGCTCTGCGGCGGACTGTATACGCTCGTGCCGACTTCTTTTATTCCTGACGAAGATCAGGGATTCTATATGGCCGCGGTGACACTGCCGGAAGCAGCGAGCCTGGACCGGACGGCGGCAGCGATGAAGAAAATCAGTGCCCAGGTGGAAGAACAGCCTGGCGTCGATACGGTCATGTCCATGGCTGGGATGGATATGCTGGGCGGCGGTTCAAAAACGAACAGCGGCGCATTGTTTATTTCACTAAAGCCATGGGCGGACCGTACTAGTGCCGAAACCCAAATCAAACAGGAAATAGCGAAGACGACGCAGACTGGCAGTGAAATGGTGGAAGGCTCTGTCGTTTCCTTTTCTCCGGCCGCGTTACCGGGATTGGGCATGGTTGGCGGCATGACGATGATGATTGAGTCTCATACGGGCGGTACCATCACCGAATTGAATGAAGTTTCCCAAAAATTCATAGAGGCGGCAAAAAAAAGGCCGGAAATTTCTTCCGTTACCTCTACGTTCAAAACCGACACACCGGCTTATGAATATGAAGTGAACCGGGATAAAGCAGAACAGCTCGGTGTCGATATCGATGACATATTTACGGCGTTACAGGTGTTCCTCGGCGGCAAGCAAGTCAATGATTTTAATCAATTCGGCCGTTCCTATAAGGTTACCGTCCAAGGGGATACTGATTTCCGGAGCAATGTTGATGCGACACGCTACCTGTTTGTGAAGAGTTCCAACAGCACGATGGTGCCGCTCAATACATTGATTACGGCCAAGAAGATTACGGCACCTACGTCCATCAGCCGCTATAATGGCAATGAAGCGGTGCAGATCAATGGCATGCAAGCATCCGGCTACAGTTCGGGACAAGCCATGAAAGCGATGCAGGAAGTGGCGGCAGAAACACTGCCATCAGGGTATACGTATGAATGGTCCGGCCAAAGCCGTGAAGAAAGCGTTTCCAGCGGTCGGACACAGCTGATTTTTAGCATGGCCTTTATCTTTATGTTCCTCTGCCTGGCAGCACTCTATGAAAGCTGGAGTATTCCGCTGGCCGTGTTGCTCTCCATTCCAACAGGGGTATTCGGGGCATTCCTGTTCCAATATGCACGTAATTTGGAAAACAGCATCTATATGCAAATCGGGCTGGTCATGCTGATTGGCCTGGCGGCTAAAAATGCGATTCTTATTGTCGAATTTGCAAAAATGCGGGTGGATAGCGGTATGGATCTGGAAGCGGCGGCGATTGAAGCCGCCAAAACCCGGCTGCGTCCTATCCTGATGACCTCGCTGGCGTTCATCATCGGCTGCCTGCCCTTAGCCTTTGCGACCGGTGCCGGCGCTGGCGCACGGAATTCTATGGGCACTGCTGTCGTAGGCGGCATGACCGCAGCCACTATATTGGGGCTTATTCTTATCCCCGTGCTCTTTGTCGTCATTGAAACTATAACGGCTGATCTTAATAAAAAACGTAACCATAAATAGTCATAAAGAGACCAATCCCATTCAATCGGAATGTATGATATAATTTACGGAGGTGATAGTTGCAGGTTTTATGCGACAAGAAAATAATGATATTTCTGGGCAGCGGCGTATTGGTTCAGGAGGTGGCAATCATGGTGAAGCGGATCGGGGTTGTTTTATTGGGATTGGTTGCATGGATGATGGCATCGGTAGCGTTTGCCAATTACCCGGAGTATTTGAACGGGGACAGGAATTTTATCTTGTGTGACGGGCATATGGGGACGGCGTGGTATGTGGACCGGTCTTCGCTTGATGTACAGGAGTATGCTCCCCCGCAGTATATTATTGCGGTGAAGGTCGTATCGGCCAGGAGTGCTACGGGTGATGAGGAAGCGTTTTATGAGCATGATGGAGCCGGGACGATAACGGGGACAGAAACGTATCGCTTTTTCTATAACTGGGACCGTCGGGAAATGTATGTGGACCGTGATGGAACGAGCAATTGGCGGTATCTGGATCCGTGGGGCGCCTGGGCGTCTACGGGCATCGTGATGCCTGCCGGTGAAATCGCGTTTGCGTTAGCCTATCATTTGAAGTTTTATGGCACACAGAGCCGGTATTCCGAGTATTCCGGGACATATTATCATCCCTTTACGGATGCACTGTATCGCCGGATTTAGTGTGGGCAAATAACAGAAAAATTATGGTATACTATATGTATCAACCATATTAAAAATAAAGGAGCGAGCAGAATGCAGGATAATACGATTCGTAAGAATGTACCGGCCGGTACGCATGTCATGGTAGTGAAGAAGGAAGACCAGCGGACGGGGAAGTTGACGGAAGGTATCGTGAAAAACATCCTTACCAATTCGGCTGTCCATCCGCGGGGCATCAAAGTACGGTTGGAAGATGGAACCGTAGGGCGGGTACAGCAGATTTTATAAGATATCGTTATTTAAAAGAGCAGGTGTCAGTCGGAGTATGGACTGGCACCTGCTCTTTCTAGAAATGTACGGAGGCTAATTTTGATAGACAGATGAGCAGATACAAATTTTATGATGTGATATTGACAAAATCCTATCATAAAGTATAATGATGATAGGAATAATAAAAAAAGAAATCACTCGTTAATGGAAGAAGATACAAATATTGGATATAACGCAGAATGATATCGAGGTTTACCTGACTGAGGTAAAAGAAGCGGTTCAAAATAATAAATATAGAATAGAACGGAATTCTCGCAGGCAGGATAATATCGATCTGTTTTGGGATTATGTAATAGACGAGACGATGGCGAAGGATATCTTGTTAGGTCTGACTGCAACTGATTTTTCTGAGGTGTTGCAGAATGAGCACAAAGGTTATGAATATGAGCAGTTGTATGTTTTTGGTAAGGATGTTGAACTTTTGGAAAGAATGGGCAATGCGAAAAGAACAGTTTCTTTATACATAAAATTAAACAAGATAGATCACTGTTTTGTAATTGTCGTATCACTTCATGAACAGAAATATCCGATTAAATACTATTTTAAATAGCAATCTGATAAGGAGGAATCATGATGGCAGAAAAAGGAAGATTTGATTTTTGCACGGTATGTAGAAAAGATACAGCATATACCTTGCAGAAACAAAATATCACAAAAACCATTAAGGACAAAAAATACACATTTAGCATTACAGTTGCTGTATGCGATGAATGTGGCGAAGAGATGAGTGTTCCCGGCTTGATTGATAAAAACATCCAGGAAGTAGATGAACAGTACCGAACGTATGAAGGTATCGTATCTATTGAAGATATTGAGAACCTTATGAAACTTTATAAGATTGGAAAAGGACCGTTATCGTTAGCATTGGGATTTGGTGAAGTAACGATTACGAGATATCTTTCTGGGCAGATTCCATCTAAAGAATACTCTGATATTATACGAGCAGCCCTGTCTTCTACAACATATATGAGGGAAAAGCTTCATAAAAATAAAGATAAGATAGCAGCAGCAGCGTACAACAAAGCGATTAATGCTGCGATGCAGATTGAAAACTTGTTTTCTGTATCAGATAAAATGCTGAGCGTTATATTCCATGTATTTGAGAGACTGGAAGAAGTAACGCCGCTGATGCTCCAGAAATTGCTTTATTTTATTCAGGGAGTTTCATATGCACTGGACGGTAAACCTATGTTTCCTGAAAATTGTCAGGCCTGGGTACATGGACCGGTGTATCCAGAAGTATATAATATGTTCCGGGATTTTAAATATAATCCTATCGAGGATGCACGTTTTGCAATTTTTGAAGGAACTGAAGATGAACTTACTGAAAATGAAAAAAGAGTAATAGATTTGGTTGTCAATACCTTTGGAGAATACGGTGGTAAGGTATTAGAGAAAATCACGCATAGTGAGGCACCTTGGAAAAATGCTAGAAAAGGCTATGGAGATGGGATTCCATCAAATGAACCGATTTCCATGGAAAGCATAAAATCATACTATGTAGAAAAAAATATAAAATATGATTTTTCATCTGAAGGTGGCCTCAAAAAATATATCAGAGAAGTTCTGTGAAAGGATTTTCTTTTATAAAAATGAAAGAGCAGGTGTCAGTCGGAGTACGGACTGACACCTGCTCTTTTTCTACTATATTCTGCTATATTCTACCATAAAAAAGTAAAATATAGCAGAATGTGGTAGAATCAGATAGTGTCAAGTTGTTGTGGGTATTTTTTTTGACGAGCAAGATTCTTTGCTATAATTGGATCAATTCATAAATCCGCTATGTTCTATGGCACGCATCCAGCTATGCAATGCTGATTCGCTTCCCGGCATGGCATATTGAATTTCTGCCTGGTTGCAATACGGTTTCACATGTTTCGCTACCTGCTTTTTCAATATGGGAGTTGCTATCATACTACTAATTTGGGGCGTTGGTGCAGTCAGTTTCTTTTCTACATAGGCAATGACATCCCCGCCATTACATTTCATCG
>JALCDF010000049.1 GCA_022641375.1 Megasphaera sp.
TGCCTAAAAACAAAAAGATGTATCTTCCTCTATAAAAAGAAAGATACATCTTTTTGTTTATTGTCCTTATACAACGGGGCTGTAGCAAAATGAAAAGAAAAAACTTCATTTTGTTACAGCCCCTTTTCAATTTAATCATAAAATTTTACTTATTCCACGTACTGTCAGGAAGAGCAATGATATCCGGCCAGGCTGCATTGATGGCTTCGGCCATCATACGTTTGCCCGGCGGATCCGGATGCAGTCCGTCGAGAGCCAGGTCCGTACGGAGATTCCCCCGTTCGTCTTCCATTCCTTCGGTAATATCAATGTGGACCTGGGAACGGACATATTCATTGACCGTATCGGCTTCCTCTCTCCATCCAAAGGCTGTCGGTTGATCAAAGGCTTCTTTTATATTATCAGCGTTAATCGGTGGCACCGTCAAAAACACCGGCTTGATACCGTTAGCCAGGCACTGGCTGCGAACACTTTCCATATCAGCAATGACATCTTCAGCCGATACACCGGCCCGCAAGCTGTTTGATCCCATGAGAATAAGAAGATATTCCGGATGAAACGGCACTACATCTTTTTGAAACCGGGCTGCCGTCATGGCACTCGTATCGCCGCTTTCAGCAAGGTTCACCGTTGGAAAATCAAGATATGCAGCATAACTAAAATCCCAGTCGGCCGGCGAATAGGAAAGGCTGCCGCCGCCATGTGTAATACTGTCTCCATACAGCGCCGCCACCCAGGTATCTGCCGGATTTGTCACGAAAGACCTGGCATCGGAATAGACACCTAACGGATCACCATCTTCATCTAATGCACGGACCCGCCAATAAAAGGGCCTGTCCGACATGCGCGGTTGCTGGTCATATTGTTCGGCATATTGCGGATGATACACATCGATACGATGTGCAGAAGGATCTATATCGTTCGGATTTTCCGGCATATCATCCAAAATTTCCACTTCATACGATGCTGCACCTGGTATCGAAATCCAATCATACACCGGGTACAACAAGACCTGCCCCCATCCCTGGTTATATACAGACAGCGGCACGGGCTTTTCCAAAACAGGTTTCATATGATCCACATACGTATGTTCCAAATCAGAGTACGCACTGATGCTATTTCCTTTCAGATCCACACCACAAACCCGCCAATAGAACTGGTCATCGGTGAAATCTTCCGGCAATGCTAATTCGCAGGCATTCGTATAGGCCCGTTTCATCGGCATGATCATATCATACAGCTCGGTTTCGTTTTCTTCCGGGTCATGCTTTCTTAATACTTGTATGTTATACATGACCGCCCCGTCTATACGGTTCCACCGCAGGATTGGATGGATGGCAGCGGCCTCATCGGGACCGTAATGCGTAGAAATAATTGGTTTGCTCATGCGGGCTTCATCTGCATTCATAGAAATATAAATATTTCGGGCCTGTTCCATGGAAGGGGCAACAATGCCGCCGTTTTGTCCCGTTGTCTGTCGTGCCATTGTCCACAAGCCGGTTCCCAAAACCATACATGCCAATATCGATACAGTAATCATAGAACTGTTCTTCATCGTTGCCACCTCCTGTCATAGGATACTTGTATCTTAATCAATATTTTCATTTGTATAAAGTTTATACCATAGAGTTGGCTATAAGGCAAGTGTTTTCAAAATTTAAAAAATGTTTTTTTTGCAATTCAATATTCCGCCTGAATCGCTGCGCTTGAATGGGATAAAACAAGGGCGGTGGAATCCCACCGTCCTCGTATCCTCGTAAATATTACGCAGCTTTTGCCGGCGTCTGCTGGCCTTCGGACTGCTTTTGTTGCTGTGTATCTTTCGGACTATCTTGTTTTGTATCCTTCTTTACTGCCGCGGATTTTTTATTCTTATCTTTTTTATCCTTTTCTTTATAGCCGTATTTTTGTGTCCATTCTTTATTTTGTTTCTGAATTTCTTTCTTAGACACCATCATCGGCTTCGCATCCAGCGCTGCTGTCAAATTTTTGACAATGGCTGCACTGTCATCACCAGCAGCGCAAGTCATGATCCGCAGACCATTCACAGAAATATCGCTGTCAGACTGGGTGATGCTCCAAACTGGCGGTGCCGCCACGGTTACTGCCGGAGACGGTACTTTCTTTTCAGCTGCCGCCGGTTCAACTGTTTTAGCCGTTTTGTTCGTATCTGCTATTGTCTTAGGCGCAACTGCACCGATTGGTTTTACTACTACTGTATCTTCTTTAGGAGCTTCACCATATACATTATGGGTAACTCTGGCCAAATTCCCAGCTACGAGGAATGCCCGTCGTCTGGAAGAATAATCGCCGCTGACCGCCGGCCTGACTACCGGCAGGGCATTGACATATACCATGTCGCCGCCAACCTGGACATGATTGCCAGACCATTGAGACATGCGGCCGGCCAATTTTTGGATACGGCTGGACATTTGCGGATGGTTATTCGGACTGATGACCCGTTTGAATCCTTCCGTATACAAGTCTCCGTATTTTTCATAAATAAACTGCATGGAAGCTGCTGCTCCGCCTACATTATAAGACGTGTTTTTGAATACGTTGAATCCCAATGCATCGGCTTGTTTTTCCTGATCCATCGTGACGACTTCATTGTCGATATAGTTCACCGCTACGCTGCCCAACAGGATATCCAATAAATCTGCATTGCCGCCCAGGGCTACATCAATCAGCGTAGAAATACCGATACTTTTAAGAACCCCGTTGATAGCATGTTTCTTTTCACCATGCTGCATTTCATGACATAATGTGAAAGCCAATTCATCATCATCGAGAACATCCATCATGCCCTTATTCACGGAAATGACACCGCCGATGGTTTCAAAGGCATTAAGTTCTTCTGAGGGATTCGCATAGACATCATAGTCCCGTTTGATCATACCCGTATGGACAATATTCTTCTGAATAGACTCCAGCCGGTCACTATACCCTTCCTCTTTCAAAACACCTGTCTTAGCTTGCGTACTAGCCAGCATTTTTTTCTGGCCGGCCATATCCATTTTGTTCAGCTGCTGTTTCGCCAGGGCCATAGTAGCCGCTCCGTAGAGCAATGTCTGCACAGCCGAAGCCGCGCTGGCCATCCCGACGGGGACAACAACCATGGAAAAACTGACGACAATAGAGGCCACCCATTTTTTCCATTTTTTCATCATACTCACTCCCTTGTGTGACAAAGGCTTACCACATCATGCATGCTTTTTTCGGACTTCTTACGGCCGCCCCATGGTTTGGACAAGGTCCATTTTTTTTCGGCGGGACCATGTTTTTATTTCCGCTTCCCAATGCATCGCTTCATGCTGACTCGGATAGGCCGCACTCCAAACCAGTTTCACTGGCCGGCGGGACCGTGTATATTTAGCACCGGCACCACTATTGTGCGCAATAAGACGTTTTTTTACATCCAGTGTCCAGCCTGTATAGAGACTGCCATCAGCACATTGCACAATATATGTATAATAACACATCGGATAGCTTACAGTGCCGTTGCAATCGTTATCGTTTCCAATACGACATCTTCCAGCGGTTTATCGGAACGATTTGTCTTGACCTTGCTGATTTTTTCAACGACATCATAATTTTTGACGACCTTGCCAAAAATAGAATGATGATTTTGAAGCCACGGTGTCGGAACTACCGTAATAAAGAATTGGGAACTGCCGGTATTCGGACCAGCATTGGCCATTGCCAGAATGCCGGGAGCATTGAAATCCAAACCTGCCCCAAATTCATCGGGAATCATTTCATCGGAACCGCCAAATCCGGTCCCCTGGGGATCGCCGCCCTGAATCATAAATTCCGGAATAATGCGATGAAAAATCGTTTTGTCATAAAATCCCGATTCTGCTAGTTTTTTGAAATTAGCTACTGTAATGGGGGCTTCCTCCGAAAATAATTCTACCGTAAATTCTCCGTTATTTGTCTTAAAAATCGCATACAATGTCGTATCTGCCATTTTATTCTCTCCTTTTAGATATATGATTACTTTTATCTTACCTTAGAATGACTGGGTCCGCAAGGTCTTTTTAGTATACCATCCCATACTCTCATAAAAAATGAGCGGTGCCTGTACACCGCCCATTTTTAAAACGTCTTATCCAGATGTCCTACCGTCTTCTTATTTCCTTTTACATGAGAACGTTCTTCCAGTATGGCCATCACATCATTGACCGTAACACCCGTTTCTTCCCATACAACAGACAAATGATATAATAAATCCGCCGATTCTTTACACACTTCCATGCGAAAATCGTTCCCGGTTTCAGTCATATCCTTCGTATGCAAATCGGCATTTTTGGCAGCTATGATTACTTCACTGGATTCTTCACCGATTTTTTTGCATATCTTGTCAATGCCGGTCTGCAGCAAATAGGACGTATACGATTTTTCTGTCGGATGCAGCCGTTTATCCTTAATTTCAGCCCGTAGTTCAGACAACATGGACAAACTGCCCGTATACGTTTGTTCAGACTGCGCCAACCCGCGATAGAAGCAACTCTTGTGTCCTGTATGACAGGCTGCACCGATTTGATCCACCTGAATGAGAAGGGTATCGGCATCACAGTCCACGGAAATAGAACGCACTTTTTGGAAGTGACCGGATGTTTCTCCCTTATGCCATAAACACTGACGGCTGCGGCTGTAATACCAGGTTTCACCGCTTTCGGCCGTACGCTTCAATGATTCTGCATTCATATAGGCTACCATCAGGATTTCACCGCTGCAGGCTTCCTGGATCACGGCAGGAACAAGCCCCTTTTCATCGAACGTTATATGTTGAATATCTACAGTTTCCAATATTATTCTGCTCCTCTCATGGGAATCCCCTGTCCCTGCAGGTACTGTTTCAAATCGGGAATATCAATCTGTCCGAAATGAAATACCGACGCCGCCAATGCCGCATCGACCCCGGCATCAAAGACATCTTTGAAATCCTGCATCGTACCGGCACCGCCGGATGCAATGATAGGCACAGGAAGTTCCGTTGCCAGGCGATGATTCAGTTCCAAATCGAACCCGGCTTTTTCACCATCAGAATCCATGGAATTCATACAAATTTCACCAGCACCGAGAGCTACGCCCTGTTTTGCCCAGGCAATCGCGTCAATACCTGTATTCTTGCGGCCGCCTTCAACATAGACCTGCCAGCCGCCTTTATCATCCCGCTTGGCATCAATAGACAGTACCACACACTGATTGCCGAAACGCTGTGCCGCTTCCCGGATCAATTCCGGCCGCAGGACAGCTGCCGAATTGACAGATACCTTATCGGCACCGGCCCGCAATACCTGATGGAAATCATCAATAGAACGGATGCCGCCGCCAATCGTGAATGGAATGTTGATGGATTCTGCCACTGCCCGGACAACATCGATAAAGATATGACGTTGTTCATGAGTTGCTGTAATATCATAAAAAACGAGTTCATCCGCCATTTGATCAGAGTAATATTTTCCCAGTTTCACCGGATCATCGACGTCACGAATATTTTTGAATTGTTTGCCTTTCACCACACGGCCATCGCGCACATCCAGACAGGGTACGATTCGTTTTGCCAGCATGCTACATGCCTCCTAATTCACGGATTTGTTCCATCGTTATCTTACCTTCATACAATGCCTTGCCCGTAATTGCGCCATACACGCCCAACTGTTGCAATGCTTTCAAATCATCAATACAGCTCATACCGCCTGAGGCAATAAGACGGATATACGGCAATTGTTGGAGCTGCGCCAGCATATCCATATTGGGGCCTGTCAGCATACCATCGCGGCTGATATCGGTATATACGATTGTATTGATTCCAATCTGTAAGAGAAATTGGACAAAAGGAAGCACTTTTTTATCACTGCCGTCCACCCAGCCGCGGGTAGCTACCGTATCACCTTTGGCATCAACAGAGACTGCCAGGGACGAGCCGTATTTTTGCGCCATCGCCGTAATAAATGCTTCATCTTCTACCGCTTTGGATCCGATGATACAGCGGTTGACCCCTTGTTCCAAATAGGCTTCAACAGCTTCTTCGCTGCGGATGCCACCGCCCACTTCAACGGGAATATCTACGGCATCGCAAATACGTCCGATTATATCAGCATTACGGCGGCTGCCGGAAAAGGCCCCGTCTAAATCAACGACATGGAGAAACATAGCCCCGCCGTCCCGCCATTTAACTGCTGCTTCTACAGGGTCATCAAAATACGTAGTGCTGTCATCTTTGACTCCCTGCCGCAACCGGACGGCATGACCATTTTGTATATCAATTGCAGGTAATACAATCATCGTGTACTCCTTTCGGTTATCGCACCTTTACTGTTTCGCTACATGTTCCAAGATATTTTGCAGCAGTTGTTCCCCTACGGGACCGCTTTTTTCTGGATGGAACTGCATCCCTAAAATATTATCACGGCCGCAGACAGCCGGCACCGGCTGGCCATAATCCGCTGTCGCGATAACATCGGGCGTATCCGCTGGTGATTTATGATACGAATGAACGAAATAAACATAAGGATGCTGTGGCAATCCCCTTTGCAGCCAGTGTTCCTGACGAAATTCAAGTTCATTCCACCCCATATGCGGGACCTTCAGCTTGGTATGAAACGGAACGATTTCACCGGGCAGGAATCCCAAACAGGAATAGGTGCCGCCTTCATAATCCGTTTCAAACAAAGCCTGCATCCCCAGACAGATTCCCATGAAGAATTTACCGTCCCGCACTTGTTCCTGCAAGAGCGGAATAAGGTCAAATTTTTCTAAATTGGCCATCGCATCACGAATTGCCCCGACTCCCGGCAGTTCAATCATCGCCGCATCACGGATAATCTGAGGATCCCTGGTAATGACCGGATCCTGACCAAGCCGTTTCCAGGCATTATAGACATTGGCTAAATTGCCAACTTCATAGTCGATTATTGCTATTTTCACTTACAGCACCCCTTTTCGGTGAAGCATCTATCCTGCCGATGCCCTCTTGGCAGACACACTCTCTGCGGTTATAAGACACCCTTGGTAGAGAGGACATTCGTTTCATCACCGTTTATGTGAACCGCTTCTTTTAATGCATGTCCCAGCCCTTTAAATATAGATTCTACAATGTGGTGGTCATTTTCCCCATATAACGTCGCTACATGCAAATTCATACGGCCATGAACAGCCAAGGCATAGAGAAATTCCTTCAGCATTTCCGTTTCAAACATACCGATTCGTTCGACATGGAGAGGTACATCATATACTAAATAAGGGCGGCCGCTCAAATCAATGATAATACGCGACAACGCTTCGTCCATCGGACAGAAAAAAGTTCCATAGCGGTTAATTCCTTTTTTATCTCCTAATGCCTGTGTCAATGCATCTCCCAATACGATTGCCAAATCTTCCAACGTATGATGTGTGTCCACATCCAAATCACCATGAACATGAATCGTGATATCCATACCGCTATGACAGGCCATGAGATTCAGCATGTGATCAAAGAAACCGATACCGGTCGTGCCGGCAAATGTCCCGGTCCCATCTATATTCAGGGAAACCGCAATCTGTGTTTCTGCCGTTTCCCGTTCAACCTGTGCACTACGCATGAGTTAACTCCTTTCGGAATACAGCGGCAACCCGTTCCATGACATCCTGTGTCGTCACAGAAATACGGATGCAATTATGCAATTGTGCCGACTGATAAAAACGAACACAAATATCTGCTTCATGCAATGCCTGTATCAATGCCGGTCCGTCCGGAACATGGACAAGGACAAAATTAGTTACGCTGGGATATACGGTAACGCTGTCTATTTTACGCAATTCTTCCATAAACCAGGTCCGTGCCGCTATGGTCGGCGGAATATTATGCTGCAGCACTTCATCGCTATGTGCCATGACGGACAAGGCCATGATTTGAGAGAATACATTCATATTATATACCAGTTTGGTCAATGACAATGCATCGATGACATCTGCCTGCGCTACGCCATACCCGACACGCAGACCGGCCATACCGAACGCTTTGGATAAGGTCCGGATAACAATAAGGTTTTTATGTTCCGACAGTTTGGAAATAATACTATCCTGGCTGGAGAATTCCAGATAGGCTTCATCAATGAGCACCGGATTCGGTGAAGCATCGAGAACAGCTTCCACATACTTCAACGGAAGAATTTCTCCTGTCGGATTATTCGGATTACACAATACGGTTACCTTCGGCTGTAATTCTTTCACTTTAGTCAGGAAGGTATCGCAGTCGCGGCGAAATCCCGGAAGATCCGGCACTTCAACGACTTTGGCTCCCACAATCGACGCATCGATTCCATAAATATCAAATGTCGGTGTATGTACTAAAATGGTGTCCCCCGGATTTAGGAAGGTGTTCATGACCAGACTGATGATTTCATCACCGCCATTACCGACAAGGACTTCACCGGGTTGGCAGCCGGCATAGTCCGCTAAGGCCTTCCGCAGTTTTTCCGCAAACGGATCCGGATAATGATAGGTAGGGGTCTGCTTTAAATATCGCTGAAACTCCGCTTTGACGGCCGGGAAATCCAAGGCGTTATATGAACTTTCGTTGGCATTAATTACTGTATGTTCTTTGATTTCCGGTACTCTGTACGGTTCAAAATCACGTATGGTATCGCGAAGCCATCCACTATTCATCGATTCTCCTCCTTACCGCCAGCCCATGCGCCTGTAACCCTTCCACATTGGCAAACTGCATCACTTTATCAGCAACTGTCACAAAGGCCTCTTTATTGTATTCCAGTAAACTGCTCCGTTTAACAAAATCATATACGCCCAACGGAGACGAAAACGCTGCTGTCCCCATCGTAGGCAACGTATGATTGGGACCCGCGAAATAATCTCCCAACGGTTCTGGCGTATAGGGACCCATGAAAATCGCTCCGGCATTGACAATTTTATCGACATACGTTTCCGGATCCGGCAAGTCGATTTCCAAATGTTCCGGCGCAATCAGATTCATTATTTCAATAGACTGTGCTATATCCCTGGTTACAAAAATCTTTGCATGTTTTTCAACCGATTCTGATGCAATTTCTTTGCGGGGCAATTCTTCCAGCTGACGCTGTACTTCCCGTTCTACACTACTGGCAAAAACAGCGCTGGGCGTAACCAGGAATACTGCGGCACGACGGTCGTGTTCGGCCTGCGCCAAAAGATCGGCTGCTACCCAGACCGGGTTAGCCCCCGTATCTGCCAGGATACCGACTTCACTGGGACCGGCAATCATATCGATTCCCACTGTACCGAAGACGAGCCGTTTGGCCATGGCAACATATGCATTTCCCGGCCCGACGATTTTGAAAACCGGCGGAATGCTTTCTGTTCCAAAGGCTGCGGCAGCGATACCCTGTGCTCCGCCGACCTTATATATTTCGGTAGCTCCGGCCACATGGGCGGCCGCCAATATATACGGATTTACCGAACCATCTTTTGCCGGTGGTGTAAATACAGCAATCGATGGTACACCGGCTACATGAGCCGGGATCGTATCCATTAAAACCGTCGAGGGATACGCTGCCGTACCTCCCGGGACGTATACACCCACCCGCTGGATTGGCGTAAATTTAGCTCCCAGACGGACACCGGGACGGAATGTGTCTATCCAGGTATGTTCTACCTGGCGCTGATGATAGGCCCGGATATTCGAAGCTGCTTCTTCCAGGATATCCATAAATTCCCCACCGACTTTTTGTGTTGCCGCTTCGATTTCTTCCGGCGTAACAAGAAAACTGTCGAGACAAACGCCATCAAATTTTTCTGTGTATTCCCGAATAGCTGCATCGCCCCGTTGCTGTACATCGGCCACGATTGCTTCTACACTGTTACGGATATCAGCGTTTTCTGCCTGATCCCGTTTTGTAATCTTACGAATTTCCCGTAAGGATAATCCTTCTTTCGGAACATCTATCCATTCCATTGGTATAAGCCTCCTTGTGCCATGATTATGACCGCTTAATCGCTTTTATGAGCTGCTGTATTTCTGCATATTTCAATTTGAACGATACGGGATTACAAATGAGACGGGCACTAAAATCCATGAAATATTTGAGTACTTCCAATCCGTTGGCTTTCAACGTATTTCCCGTTTCTACAATATCTACGATAACGTCCGACAATCCCACAATAGGTGCTAATTCTACGGAACCGTTGAGTTTGATGATATCGACGCTGTGATGATTTTCTTCAAAAAATTTCCGGGCAATACGCGGGTACTTCGTCCCAATCGTAATGCGTTTAGTCATGTCTACTTTTTCTCCGGCAACGCCAGCCACGGCCATCCGACAGCGTCCGATTCCCAAATCAAACACTTCATAGACATCCGCACCGGCCGATTCTTCTACCAACACGTCTTCCCCGACAATTCCGACATCAGCAGCTCCCCGTTCGACATATACTGCCACATCCGGTGATTTGACCAACGTTACTTTCAACGACTTTGTCGCATCTTCAAATATAAGTTTACGGCTGTCTTCTGAATACGTCGGAAAATCATAACCGCTTTCCCGTAGAAATTCCATAACGGCCTTATGAATGCGCCCTTTGGCCAATGCAATATGTATCGCCATGATTAAAGCCCCCTCATCAGTTCTTCTAATTCTTCTGCCGTTAAGGCTTTGCCATCTTTATAGTACATACCATTGCGATACATCGCATGCAAACTATAATCACGGCTATCGATGAAAGAAGAATCGGGATATGCCGCTACCCGATATCCGCGACTCCGCCAATTCATCAGGTCACGAATGAGTGTCTGATCACTATCCCGATACGAAATCGCCACTTGGAAGGATGGTTCTGTATCTGCCAACAAACCGGCATCATTCATGAATTCGTATAACAAATTAATATTCATGCCAAACCCGCAGGCCGGACGATCGACGCCAAAATGAGAGGACAGGGTATCATATCGGCCGCCGTCGATGACATCGTATAAAGCCCCGTCTACATAGACTTTGAATACCATATCCGTATAGTAATCCAGTCGATTGGCAAAGCCGAAATCGAGCTGGATTTTATCAGCAAATCCGGCATAGAGAATATAATCATATATTTGTTCCAACCGGGACAATGCGTTCCACATCCCACTGTTGATGCAATAGTCCTTTGCTTTGCTGAGTGTCAGGGCATATGGGCCGAAAAGAATCGGCAGCGCTTCCAAAGCATTCGCAGCATCTTCCGGCAAATCCAACGTCGATAAATACCGATGCAACGCCACCATATTGCGATCTGCCAGATAATCACGCAAGATATTTTTTTGTTCTTCATTCAGTAAGAGACTATCAAATAAAGCTTGCGTATATGCCGCCGTTCCCATGTCAATACGGATATTTTTTACGCCAACTGCTTTAAGGATTTCCGCAGCCATCACGATGACTTCACCATCGCACTCGGTACTATCATCACCAAGGATTTCAATCCCTCCCTGGAGAAAATCCTTACCATAGGTGCTGCGGCCAAAATATTCACGAAATACCGTACTGACATACCCAAACTTCAAAAGCTGATCTGACCGGGGAAATTCCCGAGCCGCCGTTTCTACGAGAGGTAATGTAACATCAGGCCGCAAGACAAGGACTTTGCCGTCCGTATCAATCGTCTTGATCATCTGCTGGCGAAGTTGAGGGAAAAAGCGCTGATATACATCATAATCTTCGAAGCTCGGCGTTTCTATGATTTTACAGCCGTGATTCATGATGACGGAAATGATTTTTCCCTGGATTCGGTCATAATTACGCATTTCATCATGGTGGAGCATCTTCACCCCATCCAAGGTATTGTTATTCATTTTAAATATGACCTCCTTGTCATGTATGCTTTTATTTTATATTTTATCTTGGTAAAGTGATAAAGAATCGCTGATATGAATTGTACCACAAAATCACGAAAATACAAAGACCTTTTTTTAATTTTTATGAAGTTCCGGGGCCTCCGTATTATTCTTTTTGTGATTCTGCTCTGGTAATGATTTTTTTCACTGCTTTTTCAAATTTGGGCCGGGGAATCATTACCCGGTGACCACAGCCACAGCAACGGATAACAAAATCTACCCCGATTCGCAATACTTCCCATTCATTAGACCCACAAGGATGGGCCTTTTTCATTTGTACTATGTCACCTACATGGTAGCGTACAAAATTAGTCATCAGAAAGCCTCCTTTGTTATATGATAATACTATTATTATAATTATACGGAATAGGCAGGGATAAAGCAACGATTTTAACGTTATACGTCGGAATTGTTCAACACGGTATTTGGGTTTTGAGATTCCCTCGCTGCGTTGCAGCATTGCGAGGGCGGTACCTTGTTCTCTGGGGTATTGATTTTCTTTGGCTCATTTTTCTGAGCGGTATTTTCTGGCTCGCTGCTTTGCAGCATTGCAAGGGCGGGATTTTGTTCCTGGTGTGTTGATTTTCTTTGGCTCATCTTTCTGAGTGGTGTTTCCTTGCTCGCTGCTTTGCAGCATCGGAGAGGAAAGCGGTTGTTGGTTATTAGTTCTTTGTTATTAGTTCTTTGTTATTAGTTCTTAAATAAATGATTATTAAAACCAAGAACCAAGAACCGCTCTTTATAACAACCAACAACGAAAAAGGGGCTGTAACATAATAGCTCCAAAAAAAAATTGGATCCAAAGAAATTTGGACCCAATTTTTTTCTATTTATAGCAAAAGAAGCCCCAAAAGGAGGCTTCTTCGCGGTATAATTGAATTATGCTAATAAAGCAATCAAACCATAAAAATTATATCAAATTTTATGGCACAAGGCAAATGGTTTTGCCACTGGATTATGGCATTTCTCTTGAACAG
>JALCDF010000050.1 GCA_022641375.1 Megasphaera sp.
GGGCTGCCAGGATCATTCCCTTGGATTCTACCCCGCAGAGTTTTGTCGGTTTAAGATTCGTGATGACAACAACACTATGTCCCGTTAATTTTTCAGGAGTATAGTACTGGGCAATTCCGCTGACAATTTGGCGTGTTTCCGTACCCAAATCGATTTGCAGTTTCATCAGTTTTGAAGTCTTAGGTATTTTTTCAGCCGACATTATTTTACCGACCCGCAAATCATTGGCACCAAACTGGTCAATCGTGATTTCCGGTTTTGTCGGTTCCTTAGCTGCCGGGCATACGTCCATATTCTTGGCTTCTGCCTTTTTTTCAGCTTCTTCCGCTACTTCTTCTTTTAAATCATACCGGGTAAAGAGAGCTTCCCCTTTGCGAATTTTTGTCCCTGCCGGATATTTTCCCCATACCTGGGCATCCGGAAGGTTCGCCGAAGAAAAATCACCTAATCCAAGCTGTTTCCACATTTCAGCAGCACTACTCGGAATGACCGGGCTGACTAATACAGCGATAATCCGCAACGATTCAAGAAGATTATACAATACGGTCTGAAGCCGTTTCTTCTGCGCATCATCTTTTGCCAATACCCAGGGTGTCGTTTCGTCAATATATTTGTTGCTGCGATGGATAAATGCCCAAGTATCATTGATGGCATCGTTAATTTTCATATCATCCATCTGCTGTTCGAATTTCTTGGCCGTTTCGACAGCACATTGAGCCAAATCGTCATCTACCGATTCTTTGGCAGTCGGACCAGCGACAATATCCCCTTCGTATTTTTCAACCATAGCCAGTGTACGTTGCAACAGATTGCCCAAATCATTGGCCAGATCCGCATTGATACGCGTAATAAAGCTCGGCAGCGAGAAGTTCCCATCCTGACCCAGGCGGATTTCTTTCAATAAGTAATACCGCAGAGAATCAGCGCCGTACCGATCAATAAGGGGAATCGGATCGACAACATTCCCTAACGATTTGCTCATTTTGGTCCCGTCAACAATAAGCCAGCCATGACCAAATACCTTTTTCGGCAGAGGCAGACCGCAGCTCATGAGCATGATCGGCCAAATAATGGAATGGAAACGGACAATTTCCTTCCCCACAATATGTACGTCTGCCGGCCAGAATTTTTTATATTTTGCCGAATCATCAATGAATCCAATCGCCGTCAAATAGTTTGCCAGCGCATCAAACCAGACATATACAACATGTTTCGGATCCCAGGGTACTTTGATGCCCCAGTCAAAAGACGTACGGGAAACGCACAAATCTTCCAGCCCGCTTTTAACAAATGAGATCATTTCATTACGACGGGATTCAGGTTGAATGAAATCAGGATTATCTTCAATGAATTTCAGCCAGCGTTCCGCATATTTATTCATTTTTAAGAAATACGCATCTTCACTGACCAGTTCCAATGGACGGCCGCAGTCCGGGCAGATATGCTTGCCTTCAGGCAGTTTGTTTTCCGGCCAGAATGATTCGCAGGGTGTGCAGTACCATCCTTCATATTTTCCTTTGTATATATCACCATTATCATAGGACATCTGCATCAATTTCTGCACTACTTTTTCATGCCGCGGTTCTGTCGTACGGATAAAATCATCATTGGAAATATTTAATTTTTTCCAAAGCTGTTGAAACAGAGACACGATTTCGTCAACGTATTCAATAGGTTGCATTCCTTTAGCTTCAGCAGCCCGCTGAATCTTTTGGCCATGTTCATCTGACCCGGTAAGGAAAAACACATCATCCCCGCGAAGGCGATGAAAACGAGCCAACGAATCGGCAATGGTCGTACAATACGTATGACCGATATGCAATTTAGCGCTGGGATAATAAATAGGTGTTGTAATATAATACTTTTTCTGTTCAGACATAGGGTAACTCCTCCTTACCGGCAAATGAGCCGGTTTGTTATATAGCAAGCGCAGCCTGATATACACTGCGTTTGGGCACTCCGCATTGCCGTGCAACGGTGCGGATAGCTTCTTTTTTATCCATTCCCTGATCCATCATTTTTTGAACCTGGGATACATAGTCGACATTACCGTCAGCAGCTTCTTTAGGCAACGGAACCGCACCGGCAACGAGAATCACAAACTCGCCACGAGGGCCCTGATCAGCCAATTTCTGTTGCACCTGACATAACGAGCCTCGCATATATTGTTCATGCCGTTTTGTCAATTCCCGGCATAAAACTGCCTGTCGGTCACCTAAAACGGCTGTGATTTCTTTGAGGACCTGATTGATTCGATGCGGAGCTTCATAAAAAATAAGCGTCCCTTCATATGATATAAGTGATTCCAAAACAGGTGTCCGATGTTTTTTCGTTTTCGGCAGGAAACCGATAAACGTAAATCGTATCGTATCCATACCAGAAGCAATCAGTGCCGTAAGTCCCGCATTGGCTCCCGGTACCGGGACAATGGGAACCCCCGCATCCAGCGCCAGGCGAACAATATCGCTACCGGGATCACAGATGGCCGGCATACCGGCATCACTGACTAAGGCAATCATATTGCCTTCCTTCAGTTTGTCGATAAGATAGGGGCCCTTTTCAGCTTTGTTATGCTCATGATAGCTCGTCATCGGTGTTTCTATTCCGTACGTTGACAACAACAGTTTGGTATGGCGCGTATCTTCCGCAGCGATGAGATCTGCTTCACGCAGGCATCGGACCGCACGATATGTAATATCTTCCATATTGCCAATCGGTGTCGCTACCAGATACAATGTTCCCTTTTGAAATATTTCTGCCATTACATCCCCTCCCCTGGTGCAGCCTTTCCATACATCCGTAAGACCTCCCGGCTATAGTTTCCGTCTGCCTCGTGAATAATAAGGGGCGGCAGGACTTCCATGCCCGGATTGCCGCCACGTATTCCTTCTACCAGAAATATTTTCGCATTAGCGTGGCGATGACCATAAATCATCTGTATGATTTTCGGTTCGATATCATGCTTCCGCATCGATTCCAAAATATCGGTCAGGCGTTCGATAATATGAATCATTCGAAACCGGCCGTGATATTTCAATGCATACTTTGCTGCTTCCATGACATCATCCAATGTAGCCGTTTCTTCATGACGAGCCCGGCGGATTCCCTGGGTATCACTGCAGGCACCACGAAATTTTTCACGATATGGCGGATTGGCATATACCGTGGCAAACGTTCCGGTACGCACCCAGGAAGCTATCTTCTTATAATCCCCTTCGATAATGCGCACCGCATGATTACGCTGGTTTAATTCAACATTTCGCCTGGCAATATCTGCCATGACCGGATTCAGTTCTATACCGGTCAGGCCGGTCGCCCCACGAGCTGTCAAAATTAACGGAATAGCCGCTGTCCCGGTTCCTAAATCAAGAACCGGCTGATGAGGCGGCTTGCCAAAATGTGCCAGCAACACCGTATCAATAGAAAAACAAAACTGATCATCCCGCTGAATAAGTTTCATCCCATCCAGTACGAGGTCATCGAGCCGTTCATGCTCTTTGAGATTAATGTCCATGTTCCGGTTCCGCCACATCGGACCAGGGTACATTGACATTATGTCCTGATTCGAGCTGTACCTTTACAGTATGATCCTTCATATGCACCCTGAGTACGGTACCGATACCTTCATCGGTAATAACACGTTTCCCCACAATCGGAGGTTTCTGTTGTTCATTACCTTTTTGCTGACAATTGGCACATTTCAGTTCTCCTGATGTATACAATGAGTTTTCATAGCGAAGACAACACATCAGCCGGCCGCAAATACCGGAAATCTTGGTGGGATTCAAAGACATCCCTTGTCCTTTTGCCATGCGGATAGATACGGGCTTGAAATCACCCAGGAATGTAGCACAACATAAGGGCCGTCCACAACAACCCATCCCGCCGACCATTTTAGCTTCATCACGCAATCCAATTTGGCGTAATTCGATACGTGTACGAAACACAGACGCTAAATCGCGGACCAGATCACGGAAATCAATACGACCATCGGCCGTAAAGAAAAAAATGATTTTCCCCATATCAAATGTATAGTCTACATCAATGAGCTTCATCGGCAGTTTATGCTTCGCTATTTTTTCCAAACAAATATCAAAAGCCTTTTTTTCCCGTTCTTTATTACGATTTACCTGGCGCAAATCTTTTGCCGTCGCCTTACGGATAATCGGCTTCAACGGCTGGACTACTTCTGATGCATCCACACTACGCGGAGCTATGACAACGGATCCGTATTCCATGCCACGAGCTGTTTCTACGATAACCCCATCAGTATTCTGAAGGGCGATGCCAGTCGGGTCAAAATAATATATCTTACCTGCCGCTTTAAAACGTACACCTACAACGATCAACTAAATACCCCCTTTTGCCTTGATAAACTGAAGACAGACATAATCCCAAACCAGTCGTGTATTCACATGACGAAGTAAGGCCTCCCGTCCTTCAGCTAATACAGATAAACCTGTAAAAACAGCTTCATCCGTCCAATATGGTAATAACGCTTCCATTTGTTTTTTATATTGTTTGATTCGAGTCAGATTCATTCCGGCTCCACTGCGCAAAACAACCAAATCCCGCAGAATAAGCTCTGCCCATCGCAAGATATCTTTTGTCTCCTGATCTGTAAGGCGAATCGATACAGAAAGCCACTTGGCATACGGGCAAGGATGCGTCGCTATGATATGCAAAAAATCAAACGCATATTTTGTCGTTTCCATCGCATTCCCGCTGATATAGGCAAGCACCGTGCTGACAATGCCGCCACCCCAGGAAACAGCTTGTTCATAATCCTGTTTAGTTCCACCGTGATACCGGATCAGTCCTGCTGACATTTCATCGTCTCCAACGGGTTCAAACGAAAATATAACGCAGCGGGATATAATCGTTGGCAAGAGTAACGAAGCCTGATCTGTAATGAGAATAAATACAACTCCGGCCGGTGGTTCTTCCAATATTTTCAACATGCGGTTGGCAAATTCTGTATTCATCGTTTCCACATGATCAATAACCGCGACCCGGCTGCTGCCGGCACGCCCCTGGAGCATCAATTGTTCTTGCAGCTGACGAAATTGGTCCACCTTCAGCATCGCTCCCATCGGAGATATATAATACGCATCTTCCCCTTCGGTTACTACCGGCATATCGGTCTGGCCCTCTAAATGAGCAAACAGCGGCCTGCCTACAACAGCTGATGCCGTTGCCAATGCCATGCGCGTTTTTCCCAAGCCGGCCGGCCCGGCGAAAATCATGGCGTGAGGAACCCTGTCATTTTTGATGAGCCGGGTCAATTTTCTTTTTAACATCTGATGACCAATAATCCCATCAAAATATGATTCTTCCAAGATTCTCCCCTCCATACCGGAAAAATATATCCTAACTAATTTATTATAAAAAAAAATAGCAGTAAAGTCTAGCTAAACTGCTATTTTTAAGTAAATTACCATACTAATTTCATGAATCCTATCCCACAGACATATCCTGCCCAATAAATCCCCGCAATACATTTGGGATTTCTAACTCTTTGGTTCCGGCACCATAGGCAGTTATCGTATGAATAAAAGATTTAGGACGCGGTCCGACATAATCTGCCAATGTTTTTACCAAGGCAGCCCCTGTCGGCGTCACTAGTTCTCCCCGTACATCCGTAGAATAATACGGCAGTCCTGACAACAGCTCTGCCGTTGCCGGCGCCGGTACCGGCATGATTCCATGCGCACACCGTACAAAGCCGCTGCCGACATGGAGAGGTGATACACAAATTCTTTCGATGCCCAGATATTGCAACGCCCATATCGTACCCACAATATCTAAGATACAATCAATGGCACCTACTTCATGAAAATGAATTTGTTCTACAGATACACCATGGACTTTAGCTTCAGCGTTGGCTAACGCCCCAAAAACTTCCAGACTCTTACTTTTAACGGATTCATCTATTGAAGCCGCCTGAATAATATCGGTGATCTCCGACAGCCCGCGATGGTGATGATGGTGGTGATGACCCGTCATATCTATGAGCTGACCATCATGATGCTGTTCTTCGTGGTGATGATGGTCTCCTGGTGTTGCCTCATCATGATGCTCCTGTTCCGTATCTAATTCCACATTATAGTATATGGACTGGATGCCGAGCTTGGAAACGGGTTTACAAATCAGAGAATACCCGGTTAATCCCAACGTATCCATAGCCTTGCTGAATTCTTCAAAGGGCACGCCGCCATGGATCAGCATACCAATAAACATATTACCGCTGATTCCGGAAAAACAATCGAGATATAGCGTTTTCATTGTATAATCCTTCCCTACAGCTGTTCATTCATCATATCTACTGCCGCATCCAACAGCGTCAGGCCGATGACCGAACCCATCCCCTGATCACTGATACTGCCAGCATCGACAAATGGCTTGAGTTGCAATTTCTTCATCTGCATCTGGTGTACCGGTTCATTATATTTTGCGGATGGGCACACATAATCAGCCACTTCCTGGCATAGTGCTTCAGCCAGCAGAACTGCCGCACCGGTAACAGCATTATCAAAGACGATGAGCAGGTGCCGCTGGGCTGCCGCTAAAATAAATCCCGTCATCGCCGCAATATCCGGTGAACCGGCACGACACAGCAGATCCAATGGATCATGCCAGTCCAATTGAAGCTGATCCATCAGTCTCGTCAATTTTTCAAGCTTGTCTCCCGCCTTCAAATGACCAGGCAATTCATCCATCTGGTCGCGATAAAAAGCTGCCGTCAGAATAAATGCCGTCAGCAAAGCCCGTTCCCCGACATTGCCCAGACCTACAGCCGTATAATGTTCATCCGCCAGATTTTGACCAATCTGGATACCGCTAAACATAGCATCCAACATTTCGTCTGTAGTCATAGCCTGTCCATGAACCCAAAAATGGCTGCCGTGCATGACCTTCAGGTTTTGTACTCCTTGCGATTCAGGAATATCTTCTTCCAGCCCCATATCCAACAGGAGGACACCGGTGCGGGCTTCATGCGCGACTTTATTCACTGGAGCGCGGCCGGTGGCAATTTCCAGGGCATCAGCTTTACTGTTTTTACCCTTGGTCTTATTCTCACCGCCATCCACCGCATGATCTGCCGCAAAAAGAATCAGGGCCTTTTTCAGCATATCCGGATGGACAGTACCACGGATACCGGCAATACGACCAGCCAGATAGGATAAGTTACCATCCTGCCGTATGGGCAGATCCGATAATTTCTGATAACATTCCCCCGCCGCTTTAATGTCCATCGGCGTAATCTCCGAAATCAATTGTTTCAATACTTCGTCCATCTTGCTCCTCCTGTATGTGGGGATTTTTATATTGTATTTGTATTAATGAAGGAAATATCCCGTTTACAGAGATTTTCCGAAAGCATCCGTATCTAAAATTGCTCTTTTGAAATCGGATTTTGTCAACGGCTGTGGTACACAGGTCCATTCTGTCAACGACGGTGCTTTATCAATAACGGCATCGATTTCATCCGGGCGGATATCCAAATCAGATAATTTTGTCGGATAGCCTGTCTGTTTATAAAATGCTGCAATTTTATCCCGCAGTTCGAACTGTTTATCATACGTCAACAGCACAAGGACGCCAAAGGATACGATTTCACCATGCAGATGGCCTTCCACAACCTGCGGCAATACGGTTGAAGAATTATAAAATAAATGAGCTACCGAAGAGTTGTAATAATAGGATTGGTCCGGAGCCGTTGTGCAGTTGGAAACCAAGCCCGTGCTGATGATGATATCCAATACGACCTGCTGCAATTCATAGGTAACTTTTTTAGCCTTGAAATCACCCAATGCCTTTTCACCATAATCCAGCAACGGTTCACTGCAAATCTTGGCAATAGCCCGACCCAGCAACACCGTATGGAATTTTTCAGCGGCCCGGCTGGCTAATTCAGATTCACATTCCTTGCTCATGGCATCACCGATACCAGCCCAAAACAGTGTGTAGGGAGAATCAGCAATGATATCCATATTAATAAAGGTGTGCACTGGCGGCTGATTCAAATAATAGTATCCGGCAAACGATTTATCGGCATTGTACATAACCGCGATTGCTGTCGAAGGGGCACAATTAGACGCCACCGTCGGGAACGAGAAAAAGACTTTATCCGCTTTGTCAGCCACTACTTTGCACGTATCGATGGCCCGGCCGCCGCCGACCCCGAATACCAAATCGGCTTTTGCTACTGCCGGATTAGCCAGCAACGTATCCACATTTTCATAATTAGCATCCCCACCATACCAAAGGATGTCGGTCACCGTAAGGCCGGCATCCTGACAAGCTGCCAGCAGTGATGTGCGGGCTTTGGACAACGCCGTTTTACCACCGATAATGACCACGTTTTTACCAAAATGTTTTGTAATTCTTCCTACTGCATCATATGCATGGGCACCGATAGTAAATGCCGGCAGCACCAACGAATAATCCGATTGAGACATAGGAACCCCCTCCTAATAATACATTAATATATTTAATTTATAGTAATTTTACTATATTTTTTTATTATAACACTCTTAGTACGCCTTGGAAATAATTTCCTATATGTTCCATTGTATAAATAGTCTGATTATCCTGTATAATTAACTTGATTTTTTCAATTCATTGTTATATAGTAAAGGTGTAATATAGGGTTAGCGTAGAGTAAGTAAATTATTTAACTTTTTCTTTCAAGTACGCTATACTACTAATAAAAGGAGGTCTTTTTGTATGAATGGTTTGTATATTGTTATTATTTCTGCATTAGTATTCGTACTGGCGTACCGCTTTTACGGCGCATTTATTGCCGCTAAAGTGTTAACCGTCAACCAGTACAAAGTAACCCCGGCCTTTCGTTTCGAAGATGGTCATGACTATGTACCAACAAATAAATATGTCGTGTTCGGTCATCACTTCGCAGCTATCGCCGGTGCAGGTCCGCTGGTCGGTCCTGTTATTGCCGCTCAGTTCGGTTATTTGCCGGGCGCATTGTGGATCCTTATCGGTGGTGTTTTAGCCGGTGCTGTCCATGATATGGTTATCCTCTTCTGCTCTATGCGGTATGATGGTCACTCCATCGCTGAAATCGCAAAAGCACAGATTGGTGACAAAGTAGGTTTGGCTACATCCTTCGCAGTGTTGTTCCTGAATATCCTCGCTATGGCCGGCATGGCTGTTGTTATTGTCAACGCCTTGCACGACAGCCCCTGGGGTACATTCACGATTGGCATGACCATTCCTATCGCAATATTCATTGGTATTTATATGCAATACCTTCGTCCTGGCAAAATCAAGGAAGGCACTATCATCGGTGTCGTTCTCACGTTGCTGGCCGTTGCTGTCGGTCCTGCCGTCCAGGCATCCCCGACGTTAGCTCCTATTTTTACGATTAATGCCAAAGGCATTTCCATCGCCTTGATTATTTACGGCTTCGTCGCAGCAGCCCTTCCGGTATGGTTGCTCCTGGCTCCTCGTGATTATCTCTCTACGTACATGAAAATCGGTACTATCGGTGCTCTTGCTATCGGCATCATCATCGTTGGCCCTATGGTTCAGATGCCTGCCCTGACACAGTTTTGTGCCGGCGGCGGCCCGGTCATTACCGGCCCGGTTCTCCCGTACATTTTTATCACCATTGCCTGCGGTGCTGTCTCCGGCTTCCATGCCATGATTTCTACCGGTACAACCCCGAAAATGCTGATGAACGAACGCAGCATCCTTCCGGTCGGTTATGGTGCTATGTTAACCGAATCTTTCGTTGCCATGATGGCTTTGATTGCTGCAACGAGTTTGGTTCCTAATGATTATTTCGCTATTAACTCCTCTGCAGCTCATTTCCAGGCTCTGGGAATCCAGACCGTCGATCTGCCGCAGTTAAACGCAATGGTTGGTGAAGATTTAGCACATCGTCCCGGCGGCGCTGTTTCATTGGCAGCCGGCATGGCTTTCATCTTCTCCAGTCTTCCTGGTCTTGATCACCTCATGAATTACTGGTATCACTTCTGCATCATGTTTGAAGCATTATTCATCATGACAATCATTGATGCCGGCACACGTGTTGGCCGTTATATGTTGCAGGAACTGATTGGCCGTGTATGGCCTAAATTTGGCGATGCACATTGGACACCGGGTGCTATCATCGCTTCTGCTCTGATTTCCGGAGCATGGGGTTATATCGTACTCCAAGGTAATTTGTCCACGATTTGGCCGATATTCGGTGTTTCCAATCAGTTGCTCGCTATCATCACCTTGGCTATTTCCTCTGTTGTTATTTGCAGCATGGGTAAAGCCCGCTATGTATGGGTAACAGGTCTTCCCTGGGCATTCCTTACCGTCGTTATTTTCTGGGCAGATTTCCTGAATATGTTCAGCATTTATCTGCCAAAAGGTGAATGGTTGTTATTCTCTGTATCGGCAATCATGGCTATTTTGGTCATCATCGTCAGTGTCGGTTCACTCAAAAAGTGTATCGAACTGTCAAAGACTGTTCCAGCCAGTTACACAACTAGTGCAGATGTAGAAGCTGAAGAATTGAAACACTTGCAGGAACTCGTCGCAACAGACGCTCAGGCAAAACGTTTCAAAGAATTAACTGTCGATCATCACTAATATCATAATAGTGCATCTAATCCCATCGCAGAATCTGCGATGGGATTTTTTATATGTTCTTTCAATAAACAGTTCCTAAATTCTTGTTATTTTAACGTTTAACTAGCTTTAAATTTAAATTTTTTTGAATTTATGTGTTGACAAGTCGTCTTAGATTTCGTAAAATATGTTCAAGCTTTTCAAAAAGCCCATATCCGTAAATCTAACGACGGGAGAAAGTAGTTTGGCTGTAATGTTCCAGAGAACCGGCGGTCGGTGCGAGCCGGTACTTCCATTCAAACGAAGCTCCTCCCTGAAGAGCAGTGCTGAAGAAATCAGATTAGGCGCTGCCGGTATTTCCCCGTTACAGGAAACGCGTATGTTAGTACGTTGTAGAGTGCCTGGCAGCAGTAATGTACCAGGAATCAAGGGTGGTAGCGCGGAATTATATCCGTCCCTCAATTATAGAGGGACGGATTTTTTTATTTCGTCATCAGTCCACCGTTTCCGGCCGTTTCTATACAGGAACGCCAAAAATCAAAAGGAGAGATGTTCAAATGGCAAAAGTATTTTATGATCAAGATGTAAACTGGGATGTAATGAAAGGCAAAAAAGTTGCTATTATCGGCTACGGCAGTCAGGGTCATGCGCATGCGTTGAATTTGAAAGACAGCGGTATTGATGTCGTCGTCGGTTTGTATAAAGGCAGCCATTCTATCAAAAAAGCCCAGGCTGCAGGCCTTACCGTCAAATCAGTACCCGATGCCGTCAAAGAAGCTGACATCACCATGATTTTGATTCCTGATGAAAAACAAGCTGATGTCTATAAAGCAGAAATCGCACCTAACCTGAAACCGGGCAGTGCATTGGCTTTTGCTCACGGCTTCAATGTCCATTTCAAACAAATCGTTCCTCCGGATGATATCGATGTATTCATGGTCGCACCAAAAGGCCCCGGTCATCTGGTACGCCGTACATTCACAGAAGGCGGCGGTGTTCCCGACGTATTCGCCGTCGAAAAAGATGCCTCCGGCAAATGCTTTGATATCGCCCTGGCCTATGCCCGCGGTATTGGCGGCACTCGTTCCGGTGTTATCCAGACAACGTTCCAGGAAGAAACAGAAACAGATTTGTTCGGTGAACAGGCAGTCCTCTGCGGCGGCGTTTGCCAGCTGATCACCAACGGGTTCGAAACGTTGTGCGAAGCAGGTTATCAGCCGGAAATCGCATATTTTGAAACATTCCATGAAATGAAATTGATCGTCGACCTCATGTATGAAGGCGGTATGGCAAAAATGCGTTATTCCATCAGTGATACTGCAGAATATGGCGATTACATCGCTGGCCCGAAAGTCATCACCCAGGATTCCAAGAAAGCCATGAAACAAGTACTGACCGATATCCAGGATGGCACGTTTGCCAAAGACTGGTTATTGGAAAACAAAGCCGGCGGCCGGGCTCACTTCCTGGCAATGCGTCGTCGTCATGCTGAACATCCGATTGAAAAAGTCGGTGCCAAACTCCGTTCCATGATGTCCTGGCTCCATACCGATAAAAAAGACTAATCACCGTAACTATGAAAAGAGGGATGTACCATGAAAATGACCGGTGCGCAAGCTGTGCTGGAAAACCTGAAACACGAGGGAGTAGATGTCGTCTTCGGCTATCCCGGCGGCGCTATCTTACCACTATATGATGAATTTTATAATCAACATTTCCACCATATCCTTACGTGCCATGAACAAGGTGCCGTCCACGCTGCTGACGGATATGCCCGGGTAACGGGCAGACCTGGTGTTTGTGTTGCCACCTCGGGACCGGGGATTTGTAACATGGTCACAGGTATTGCCACTGCCAATATGGACT
>JALCDF010000051.1 GCA_022641375.1 Megasphaera sp.
ATGTGATGAAATCAAAACTCATACTGGTGACCGGCGGAGCCCGCAGCGGCAAGAGTGCTTTTGCTGAGAAATATAGTGCGGCTTGTCCGGGCCGCCACGGCTATATTGCGACGGCGCAGGCCCTGGATCGGGAGATGGCAGAACGCATCGCGATACATCGCCGGCGCCGGCCGGCTGCGTGGCAGACCTTTGAAATACCGCGGGGCCTGCCGGTACAGTTGGATACGGTGTTACAGCAGACGGATGTCATTTTGCTGGACTGCCTGACCCTTTATTTTTCCAATTATCTGCTGGATCATGAACAAGAGACCGACCAGGATATCCAAGACGGTGCCCTGATGGAATTGGGACAGATCCTGGATGCGGCAGCAGCCCGGGACGGAAAAATTATCATTGCCGTGACGAATGAAATCGGCTGTGGCATCGTGCCGGCCAATCGTCTCAGCCGGGTATATCGCGATATGATGGGCAAAATCAATCAATTGACAGCCCGCCGGGCCGATGAAGTGTATTTGACTGTGAGCGGCATTACAATAGAAATCAAAAGCCGCGCGGTACGGCTGCCCGGACAAGGAGACATACTATGAAATCATTTCTTATCGCCCTGCAATTCTTGTCACGGCTGCAGGTCGCCCGGCAGACTGTCTGGACGGAAGAAGATTTTGGCCGGTCCGTACTGTATTATCCGCTCGTCGGGCTGATCATCGGTATATTCCTGGCAGCGGTCTACGGGCTTTGTTCTCTTTTTTTGAGTGGATTTTGTCTGGCTGCGGTAGTGACAGCTGCCTGGTTCTTTATTACCGGCGGCCTTCACGCTGACGGGTATATGGATACGGCCGACGGTATCTTTTCCGGACGGCGGCGCGAACAGATGCTGGATATCATGAAAGACAGCCGCGTCGGTGCCAACGGGGTCATGGCGTTTTTTTGGCTGGCGCTGTTAAAAATCTGTTTTCTGACGGAAATCCCGGCGGCAGCGGTGCTGCCGGCGTTGGTAGGAATTCCGGCGGCGGCCCGGCTTGGGACGCTCATCAGTATCCTTGAATTCCCCTATGCCAGGAAGGAAGGGCTGGGGAAGGCATTCGTACAATATGCGCCATCCTATACGCTGAAAGCCGGTTTTATCCTGGCGCTCCTGCCGGCGGTATACGGCGGCTTTTTGTATATCACGTTATTAGGGTTGGCGATGCTGGTATCCTTAGGGAGCAATCGGTATATCGAGCATGTTTTAGGCGGCGTGACCGGGGATACCTACGGGGCCGTCTGTGAATGGAATGAGCTGGTATTATTGGCAGCGGCGGCGGTCATGGGGCATCTGTTTTATGTCTGATAGCAGACGGACTACACAGAGTTTCAAAAATACGCTATAATATACATTTGCGAGATTGATTTTTTAGCCAGCGAATATATAGGAGGAAATGATTCATGATAAAGCTTTATCTTGTCCGCCATGGTGAAACCAAGGGGAATGTGGAACAGTGGTATCAGGGTTCGACCGATGTGCCGCTGAATGACCATGGGGTGGAACAGGCTCGGTATCTGAGCCGGTTTTGGAAGGATCTCCATTTTGATGCCGTATACAGCAGCCCGCTGCAACGGGCCCGTACGACAGCGGAAATCATTGCGGCTCCGCACGGAACGCCGGTTGAGACGTATCCGGAATTGCAGGAAATCGATTTCGGCGTATGGGAAGGCCATACATATACGGAAATTACGAAACAATGGCCCGGGGAAATCGAAGCGTTTTATGATTCGAACGGGAGCATCCGGGCCCATGGCGGCGAATCGTTCCGGGAAGTGGAACAACGCATCACGCCCAAAGTCAAAGAACTTTTATCGCATCATAAAGACGGTGATACCGTATTGATCGTATCGCATGGCGCGTCTATCCGCTGTCTGTTATTCGGCCTGTTGGGACTGGATATGAGCCGGATCTGGTGTTTTGCCCAGTACAATACGGCGTTTGATGTCATCGAATACTACGGTGATAAAAATGTCATGACGATTTTGAACTGTACCCAGCATCTGGAAGGGACAACAGGGTATCAGGCCCAATGGGACAATATGCCGACCCTGTAAAGGAGGACCTATGATACGTCTTGATAAAATACTCGGCCACACCGGCTGGGGCAGCCGCAAACAAATCAAAGAACTGTGCCGCGGCGGGGCAGTGACTGTAGATGGTACTGTCGTCAGGGACAGTGCCGTAAAGGTAGATCCGGAGGCGCAGGTCATCGCAGTGCACGGTAATTCCGTCGCCTATGCCGAACACTATTACCTGATGCTGAATAAGCCGGCCGGTGTCGTATCCGCGACGGAAGACCGCATCTCGCCGACGGTCATCGGTTTGCTGCCGCAGCAATATCAGGGGGCGTCCTTGTTTCCCGTAGGCCGGTTGGATAAAGATACGACGGGGTTGCTGCTGCTGACCAATGACGGTGTCTGGGCGCATCGCATCACGGCGCCTAAAAAACATATCGATAAACGGTATGAAGCCGTTGTCGACGGGCCGATACCGGCGGATATAGACAGCCGCTTTCGCCGGGGCATCATTTTGGATGACGGGCTGGAATGCCTGCCGGCACAGGCTGCCGTCACCGGGCCGCAGCGCCTGTCCATCATTGTGCAAGAAGGAAAGTTCCATCAGGTCAAACGGATGTGTGCTGCTGTGGGACTGACTGTAACGGCATTGCGCCGCTGTTCCATTGGGAATCTCCAGCTCGACAGCGCACTGGCGCCGGGGGCGTTCCGGCCGTTGACGGTAGGGGAGCGGGAAATGCCCTTTTCTAAATAAAAACTGTTCAAATGGCTTATTATATGGTATTATTAAGTATAATTGAATAAATATAGGTGATAAAATGATAGAAGAACGAATAGCCCGTCTGCGCCGGTTCTTACGGGAACACCAGGCTGACGGGGTCATTATCATGCAGCCGGAAAACCTGCGCTATTTCAGTGCCTTTACAGGTGGTGAAGGGGCGCTGGTCGTATCTTTGGATGGGGCCGTGTTGTGGACCGATTCACGGTATACGGAACAAGCAGCATTGCAGTCCGGTGCATGGTATGATGTAAAAAATCATGGCGGCAGGCTGGCTCAGTCCATCGGACAATCTGTAGAAGACCTGGGAATTCAGACCGCTGTGTATGAAATGAATTTTCTGACACATTCCTTGTATGAAGCTGTCAGCAGCTGTTCGGCATGCTGTTTTCAAGGGGAAGAGCTGACCGGCCTGCGGGCAGTCAAAGAGCCGTATGAACTGACGGCAACGCGCAAAGCCAGCGATATTGCCGATCGGGCCTTTGCGGATTTACTTCCGTACATCCGTCCCGGTGTAACCGAAAAGAAATTGGCAGCACGGCTGGAAAGTAATATGCTGCTGGCCGGGTCGGAAGAAAAATCCTTTACGACCATTGTTGCATCCGGCAAACGTTCGGCTATGCCACATGGCACGGCGAGTGTCAAAACGGTACAGGATGGCGATTTTGTGACGTTTGATTTTGGCGCTGTCTGGGGAGGATATCATTCCGATATGACCCGGACCGTCGTGGTCGGCAAGGCGACAGAGGAACAGAAAAATTTCTATAATATGATCCTGGAAGGACAGAAGCTGGGCATCCAGACGGTCAAAGCAGGAGCATCCTGCTGCGAAGTCGATTTTGTTGTTCGCAACTACTTTTCGGAACGGTATGTAAGCCAGTACTTTACCCATGCCCTGGGGCACGGGACCGGGTTGGAAATCCATGAACAGCCGGTCTTGTCACCGCGGGCGACAGGTACATTACAAGAGAATATGATAGTCACGGTAGAACCGGGGCTGTACATAGAAGGTGTATTCGGGGTCCGCATCGAGGATTCCGTTGCCGTAACAGCCCAAGGCTGTGAAATATTAACAAAAACACCAAAAGAATTAATGGAATTGGCATAGGAGGAATAACATATGATTACGAGTAATGATTTCAGACCGGGCGTCACGATTGAAATTGACGGCCAGGTATGGCAGGTCGTTGAATTTCAACATGTAAAACCAGGTAAGGGCGCCGCATTTGTCCGCGCTAAGATCAAGAATTTGGAAACCAGCGCAGTCGTAGAACGTACATGGAACGCCGGCGAAAAAGTCCAAGAAGGTCATGTGGACCGCCGCCAGATGCAGTATCTGTATGAAAATGAAGGCATGTACTGCTTCATGGATACGGAAACATACGACCAGATCGAATTGAACAAAGAAAGTTTGGGCGATACGGTCAACTTCCTCAAAGAAGAAATGAATGTATCGGTCATGCTGTTCAAAGAAAAAGTTATCGGTATCGATTTGCCGGCTACGGTCAATCTGAAGGTCATCGAAACAGATCCGGGAATTCGCGGCGATACAGCTACGGGCGGCAGCAAACCGGCTACATTGGAAACAGGCTATGTTGCCAAGGTACCATTGTTCATCAATGAAGGCGATGTCCTCACGATTGATACCAGAACGGGTGAATATACCGGCAGAGCATAATACACAGCAACGACTTTAAAAGCGATGAGTTTCTCATCGCTTTTTGTGAATTTTATTCATGGTGATGCATATGGAAACAATCGAATGCAATAAATTAGGCAGTATACGTATTTCTCAACGGGCTATTTCCATTATTGCCGCGATGACCGCGGCTGCGGTACCGTCCGTAGAGGCGTTGGGAGCCAGCCTGAAAGAAGCGGCGGCTGCCAAAATAGGCCGGTCCGGTCCGGATCAGGGAGCGGATACCGTTATTGATAAGCATAACGAAGCGGAAATCACGGTGCGACTGATCGTCCGTTATGGATGCCGTATTCCCGATTTGGCACTACAGGTGCAGAAATCGGTCAAAGATGCGGTGGAAACGATGACCGGCTGTCATGTGACAGCGGTTCATATTTTCATTCAGAATATCATATTTCCCAAAGAGGAAACGGAGGCTGACCATGAACGATAGGACCGAACGAGACGGAAACTTTGAATACGTCATCAGCGAGTCGGTAATGGCGGATATCGCGACGACAGCGGCACTCGGGACCAAAGGTGTAACGGGGACCCGGGGAAAAGGTATCTTCGTCAAAAATGAAGATGGAAATTTGTTGGCGGAAGTCCATATCCGTGCCTGTTACGGTGCGGATTTGCGGACGTTGGCCCTGACCGTCCAGCAAAATGTGGCCAAGGCCATCCGGTGTATGATCAGTCAGCAGAATGTGACAGTTCATGTCACTATTGAAGATTTGTCCGTAGCGAAATAAGGCCGGGACAACAGGAGGAACAGCGTGAGCAGACATCAATCGCGTCAGAAGGCGTTAGAACTTTTATATTCCCGTGAATTTCACGAGGAAAATGATATACAATACAGTGAAACAGAAATATTGGAACAGGATACTGTGACGGCGGAAGATTTGGCTGCCGATACGGATGAAAACGGCAGTCGTGACGAAGAAGACTATTGTCAGTACATTATCGACACGGTCACGGCTCATAAAACGGATCTGGATGCCGTCATCCAGACCTACGCCAAGGATTGGAATGTAGGCAATATGAACCATACGGATAAAAATATTTTGCGGCTGGCGTTATGTGAGCTGATCTATCCAAAAGAATCTATGGCTTCATCCATCATCCTGAACGAAGCGATTATCCTGGCCAAGGAATTCAGCGGACAGAAAGCAGCCCGTTTCATCAATGGCATTTTGGGTGCATATGTCAGGGATAATTCGTAATGGATGCCTTTTTAGGCATTGATACCAGCTGTTATACGACGTCTATCTGTGCTGTCGACAGGCAGTTTCGCGTGTTGACGGATCAGCGCCGTATCCTTGCCGTAGCAATGGGAAAACGGGGACTGTCGCAGTCCAATATGGTCTATCAGCATACCCGTAATCTGCCCGATCTGGCAGAACAGGTTTGTCGGGACCTGGCGGGATATACCGTTCGGGCCGTTGCAGTGACGGATCAGCCACGGCGCCGCGATGATTCGTATATGCCGGCCTTCCTGGCCGGATTGGGGTGTGCCCGGACGCTGGCAGCGATGCTGGATGTACCGCTGTACCGTATCAGCCATCAGGAAAATCATCTGCTGGCTGTCCTGCGGACGACGGGGACGATAGAAAGAGCACCGTTCTATGGCATTCACCTGTCGGGAGGTACGACGGACCTGCTGTATGCTGTTCCCGATGACCGGGGCCTGGATATTACCCGCATAGGTGGTTCTGCCGATATCAGTGCGGGGCAATTCATCGACCGGGTCGGCGTAGCGCTCCATCTGCCGTTTCCGGCGGGACTGTATGTGGACCGGGCGGCGGCGCAATGGCCGGGCCGGGTCAAAGGGGCTGCTGTATCCTGTCATGATGGTGAAATCAGCTTTTCCGGCCGGGAATCCGAAGCGCAGCGTTTGGTATCCCGGGGCGGTGTGCCCGCCGGGGAATTGTGCCGGTGGACACTGGTCACGATTTGGCGGGGACTGGAAAAATTGCTGGATACGGCCCGGAACGATGGAATGGCGCATATGCTGGCAGCCGGCGGTGTCATGTCCAATGGATATTTGCGCCGTCAGATGCGGCAATATTGCATACATCATGGTATATGCCTCCATCTGGCGGCGGACGGGTACAGTGCCGATAATGCATCGGGGGCAGCTTTTTGGGCGGCCTGGCAGGAAAGGAATCGATAATGGAAACGGTATCAGTGAAATATGTGTCGGTTACGGACGTAGTACGGCGCATCAAAGAAGATCTCCATGGCGATTACCGTTTGCAGAGCATTGCCATGGAAGGGAATATCATCGGCTTGAAACGGGCTTCAGCCGGCCATTACTACATGAACCTCCGCGATGCGGAGTGTTCTATCCATGCCGTATTATTCCGCAGCCGCGTCGGTCGTTCCATGGATCATGTGAAGGAAGGCGACCATGTCGTTGTCATAGGGGCGGTGAACGTCTATGAAAAGGGTGGCTCTGTATCTTTTATTATTGAACGGCTTTTTTCCCAGGGAACGGGGACATTGCAGGCTCAATATGAACGAATCAAAGCCAAACTGGAACAAGAAGGGTATTTTGCGGCAGAGCATAAACGGGCGCTGCCACGTTTTCCCTGGACGGTGGGGGTACTGACGTCCCGGACTGGGGCGGTCATCCACGATATTTATAAGATTGCGGCGGAACGCAATCCGTATATCGATATCCGCCTGTTTCCCATTCCCGTTCAGGGCGAAGGCGCGGAAATACCGATTGCCGCTGCGTTGCAGAAAGCCGGTCAGGATAAAAGTCTGGATGTCCTTATCCTGGCCCGCGGCGGCGGCTCCATGGAAGATTTATGGTGCTTCAACAGCTCACAGGTCGTGAAGGCTGTGTATGGATCCGCAGTGCCGGTTATTACGGCTATCGGCCATGAAACAGATACGTCACTGGCCGACTATGCTGCCGATGTGCGGGCGGCGACGCCGACACATGCGGCGGAACTGGCATTTCCCGATATCCATGAGATAGAGATGAATCTGGCAGCCATGACCGAAGATGCCTATCAATCCGTATTGCGGCTTATCCAGAATAAGCAGGCGGAAACTGCGCACGTATCGGCGCGGCTCCAACCCCGGCAGTATAATGAATTCCTGGCGCTGAAGCAGCAGCAGGTGGCCCATCTGGTACAGGCTGCGGATAAAAATATGGAATTCAGTCTGGCAGCAAGGGCTGCTTCCCTGGCGAAGACCCGGGCTTCGTTACAGGCCCTGAATCCGGCATCACTGGTGCGCCGTGGGTATGGTCAGTTGATGCAGCAGGGACAGATCCTGTCTGATATTCATGCGGTTTCTGAGAAGGAACCGCTGCACATACAACTCGTCGAAGGCGCGATTACGACAGAGGTGAAAGAGGTAACTATTTATGGCAAGAACAACAGATAAACTGAAAAATTTCGAAACCAATTATGCAAAACTGGAAGAACTGGTCCAGGCATTGGAACAACCGGACCTGACGTTGAAGGAATCGCTGGATTTATTTGAAAAAGCCATCAAGCTGTCGCAGACTTGCGACAGCGCGTTGGAATATGCCCGGCAGCGGGCGCAGGCACTGGCAGAAGTACACGGTAGTGCCGCCGAAGATAGTGATGGCGGAGAAGGGACGCTATGATGAAAGACCTCAACGAGTACATGCGTGAGAAAAAGGGACTTATCGATCACCGCCTGGCAGAACTGCTGCATACGGAGATAGCGCAGTTTTCCCGCCTTTATGAAGCGATGAATTACAGCTTGTTGGCGGGGGGCAAGCGCATCCGCCCGATTCTCCTGCTGGCGACACTGGAAGCATTGGGAAAAGACCCGGTACCATATCTGGATATGGCTTGTGCCTTGGAATGCGTCCATTCCTATTCCCTGATCCATGATGATTTGCCGGCGATGGATAATGATGACTTGCGCCGCGGCAAGGCGACAAATCACGTCGTCTATGGCGAAGGTATGGCTATATTGGCCGGCGACGGCTTGCTGACCTTTGCCTTTGAGCTTATGGCCCGGCAGACCCAACTGGATCCGGCTAAAATCGCACAGTGTATCGCCGTCTTTGCCAGGGCGGCCGGACCGGCCGGCATGGTAGGCGGACAGGCCTTTGATTTGTTGTCGGAAGGAAATCGGGAAATCGGCTTGGACGGACTGAAATTATTGCACCGGATGAAGACCGGCGTTATTTTTCAGGCTGCCATCGATCTGGCGGCGATTGCCGGCGATGCCGTACCGGCGCAACGGCAATGCCTGGATACCTATGCCAGGCAGATTGGCCTGACGTTCCAGATCACCGATGATATCCTCGATTTCACGGGGGATGAAGCGGTCATGGGCAAGCCCGCCGGCAGCGATGCCAAAAATAATAAAGCAACGTATGTCACTATATTTTCATTGGATGAAGCAAGACGCATGGCCAAAGAAGCGGCTGACGCAGCCTGTGCGGCCGTACTTCCGTTGGGAGAACCGGCCTGGTTCCTGCGGGACCTGGCGTCGTATCTCCTCGTCCGTGCCAACTAAGAGGGAAGAAACAGATGCAGATAAAAGAACGCCTGGATGTCATTGTAGCGAACCGCGGTTTGGCAGAAAGCCGGGAAAAAGCGAAGGCGGCCATTATGGCCGGATTAGTATTTGTAAAAGGACAGCGTGTCGATAAAGCCGGGACAAAATTATCGCCTGATGTGGAAATCGAAGTAAAAGGAAATCCTATCCCGTATGTAGGCCGGGGAGGCTTGAAGCTGGAAAAGGCCATGGAATCGTTTCCAATCCAGCTGGAAGGGGTCACCATGATGGATATCGGTGCCTCTACGGGCGGCTTTACGGATTGCGCCCTGCAGCGCGGTGCCAGCAAGGTCTTTGCCGTTGATGTCGGTTATGGGCAGCTGGCTTGGAAACTGCGGACCGATGAACGGGTCGTGAATATGGAACGGACCAATATCCGCTACGTTACGGTGGAAGATATTGGTACACCTGTCGATTTTATTTCCATTGACGTATCTTTTATTTCTCTGCTCAAGATCATGCCGGCTGTCGTGCCGCTGCTGAAAGAAGGCGGTACGATGGTAACGCTCATCAAGCCTCAATTCGAGGCGGGCCGTGAACATGTCGGCAAGGGCGGCATCGTCCGGGATATCGCTGTCCATCGCGATGTCATCCGCCATGTCACCGACGGCATTGCCCAGTGCGGCCTGTCGCCGCTGGATCTTACGTTTTCGCCAATCAAAGGGGCGGAAGGCAATATAGAATATTTATTGTACAGTCGCAAAGATACCGTGGGTCATAATGATATCAGTGAGGATTTGATAGACCGTATTGTCAGCCAGTCTCACACATTATAAGGATGTATCGGAACGAGCGATGACCGGAGAATGAAAGGAGATTATTATGCGTCTTGGCATATTTCCCAATTTAGTCAAACGAGAAAGCGCTGTATTGGTACAGCAGCTTATCGATTTATGCGAACAATACGGCGTGGAATATTATTTTCCGGCCTATGTGAGCGAAAGCTTCCAGTCTGTATATCAGCAGATCCGGGAAGAACATCTGCAGCCGCAGATGACCATAGACAACTTTATTGATGTAGCGCTGGTATTGGGCGGCGATGGCACCATCCTGAAGCTGTCCAAACAATTTGCCAAGACGGGCATTCCCATCTGCGGTATTAATCTGGGTTCACTGGGATTCCTCTATGAAGTGGAAACGAAAAAAATAGCTGAGCGGTTCCAAGACCTCTTGGAAGGCAACTATTTTTTGGAAAAACGGATGATGCTCCATGCCGAAATGTGCTATGCTGATGGTATGGTCCAAAAATTGCCGGAAGCGCTCAACGATATCGTTATCGGTCATGGCAATGTAGGCAAACTAATCCGGGTGGATATGAGCATCAACGGAGACTTCATTCAGCAGTATCCCGGTGACGGCATCGTCGTAGCCACGGCTACAGGAAGTACAGGGTATACCTTTTCCAGCGGCGGTCCTATCGTGTCTCCCAAAGTGCACTGCATCATGGTGACACCTATTTGTCCTCATCTGCTGCTCAAAGTGCCTCTGGTCCTCAGTGAGACGGATCGGGTCAGCTTTTCGGCTGCGTCCAGCCGCAACGTCGTCCGCGTGTCCGTGGATGGCATGATGGATCAGGAACTGATGCATAATATGACGCTGCATATCCGCAAATCAGATGATGTATTGAAAATCATCCGGTTTAATTCAAATTATTTTTATACTAATTTATTTACGAAATTGATGGGAAATGATTAGGATGACTATATATCCGTTTAAAAATGTGGTAACGATGTCACATATGTTGTTGGAACCGTATATTTCCCAGGCCCGCGTCATCGTGGATATGACCTGCGGCAATGGACATGATACGGTTTTCCTGGCATCCCATATGGCCGCAGGAGCGGTATTGTATGCCTTTGATATTCAGCCTTGTGCAATCACGACGACCAGACAGGCTCTGGTAGAAAACGCATTGGCAGGGAAGCAAGTAGTCCTGCAGTGCGGTACCCATGATGAACTGGTGGAAAAAATCGACGGGGCTGTGGATATCGTTTTCTTTAATTTAGGCTATTTACCTTCCGGTGATCATGCACTGCATACAAAAAGTGAAATTACGGTGAAAGCGGTTAAAATATGCTTGAATAAAATTGCGAAAAATGGGATAATTATGATAGCAGCGTATCCTGGGACAGAAGCAGGTGCACAGGAAGAACAATGTGTACATGATTTTTTGAAAGGGATACCGCAACGTACTTTTTATGTCTCGACATGGAGGCCGGTCAATCAGGTCCATTGTCCACCGGTATTATATATTGTTCAGAAAAGAGGATAAATGCATTATGAAAAGGTTTCGTTATACAAAAATAAAAGAAATTGTCCAGTCCCGCCCGATAGAAACGCAGGAAGAACTTGCCAAGGCATTGCAGGAAGAAGGAATCGAAGTTACGCAGGCTACCGTATCCCGCGATATTAAAGAGCTCATGCTCATCAAGGTGCCGACGAGCGATGGGCATTATCGCTATGCGTTATCGCCGGAACAGAATATGCTCATGTCGAAAAACCGCATGGCCCGTTTGTTTCAGGATTCTATCGTACGCGTCGATTCAGCGCTCAATCAGATCGTGATCCATACGTTGCCGGGTTCAGCCAGTATGGTTGCTTCGGCTGTCGATCATGCGAAATGGGAAAGCGTCATCGGTACGATTGCCGGTGATGACTGTATCCTGATCATTACCAATAACCCGGAAACGGTGCCCCAGCTGGTCAGGGTTATTGTAACACTGATGAAGGAATGAGGCGCTTATGCTGCAATCGCTGCATATACATAATTTTGCATTGATTGAAGACCTGCACATGTCTTTTGGTGACGGAGTAACGATTTTTACCGGCGAAACGGGGGCCGGAAAATCGATTCTTCTCGATGCCATCGGCATGTTGGCAGGAAAACGCGCTTCGGCATCTTTTGTGCGTACAGGCACAGAAGCATTCCTGGTAGAAGGCGCGTTCTTTTTTTTGGAAGAAAATGACCGGCTTAGTGCGTTCTTGCGGGCCAATCACATCGAAGGGGATAACGGGCAGCTTATTATTTCCCGGCAATTCCATAAGAACGGCCGCGGAACCATTCTGGTGAACGGGACACTGGTGCCGACTGCTGTAGCTCGTACAATCGGCGGCCATCTGTTGGATATCCATGGACAATTCGACAATCAGTTGATTTTCAATCCGGCGTATCATGTACGTATTTTGGATAATCTGACTGAACCGGTGCGGCAGGCGCGTGGTCA
>JALCDF010000052.1 GCA_022641375.1 Megasphaera sp.
TCTGCTTTGCGCATATCACTCAACACTTCATCCAGGACCAGTAATAATCTTTTATAATCCAATGCAGGACCATCATTGAGGAGTTGTTGCAGGAGTGTCAGCCGCTGCCCCATGAGGTCATGGATATAAAAACGCATTTTGGTGGCCGTTTCTTCCTCCGTAACGGATTCTAAATTAGCTAAAATAGCTTTTAATTCAGTACTGGCAGCGGCTAAGACTTCGTTTTGCCGTTGCAGCTGCCTGTTTCCCTGGTCTTCAGAAGTGACATCCTTGATCAGCATTTGCAATATGGTATGCCCGGGAGCCTGCAGGGAAATCAAAGAAAGGAGGAGCGAATAGGAAGAGGATATGCGCAGCAGCAAATCCTTGCCTAACATTTCTTTGGCGAGGCATTTGTCAGGAGGATATGCTTTCGAATCATTCCAAAGTACGTTCAGATTACCGTAATAGTGTCCGAAGCTGTCGTACATATATTTCAAGGCGGCGGCATTAGCCAGGAAAATTTCCCCGGTTTCCTGAGCGAATATGATTCCTAGCGGCAGAGAATCAATAGCCTTTAGGATGGTACTGTCAGTGATTTGTTCAAAACGTAATCGTTTTATACGTCTAAAAACCAGATAATCCCGCAGGAACAAGAGGACAAGAGCGATTAAAAGCAAACTGCCATCCTGGGTATCGGCCCAGGGCAGCGTAAGCAGTACGGCAAGCCCGAGCAGGATGAGAGCAGGTCTGGACTGGATGCCCCATATGGCCGTAGATACTGTCAGGAAACCGATGATGTAACGGGTATCGACATAGCGTTCCAACGAGATATCCCCGTGTTGCAGGCTGATAATAGGAGCGCAGATAGACATGGTCAGCATAAATACGAAGGTAAGGATCAATGTTTCCTGACAAAGCACACAAATCCGATGCGATTTATGGACATCAGAAGATTGATAGAAGAAATACGCCTGTATGATTAGTAAAAGGGAAGAACACAATACCAACAGCAGTTGTTGGTATTCTCCCATAAAGTATATTTCTGACATTATCGTTGTTCCTCCTTGGGGAAGGTCAGGGTAAGAGTAATATCGGTATCGGTTATTTCCCATCGGAGGATAGCATTGTCGTAAAGTGCTTTGATGGAGATGGTTTTGATCGCCCGATCCAGAGCGTCTTTTAAATCCGCTTCTGCGCGGATGATAACCTGTAAATGGCTGCATTCGTTGTAAAAACCAAGCAGTAAATCGCTGCCGGTCGTTTTTACACTTTCTTCCCAAATTAATTCAGCCAGGTCATACGCAAATAGTGCTTCCTGTGCAGGAAGGGTATCGGTTGTCATTCCATACATACAAGCTGTATTCAGGCCGGCTTTTTGAAAATAAGAACAGCTTTCCCGTAACGCAGCTATCAATTCCGCTGTTTTCAGGATATCTTTTTCCCGGGTATTGAGCAGGAGGAGACTTCTCTTTTTTATAAAGATTACCAGGCAGCTGAGCAGGTTGATGTGATGACGCCGGCAATCCCCGGTTATATGTTTGTCCTGCAGCAGTGTGGCCAACCGGCGGATTTTTTCTTGTTTAAAGGAAATGATTTTTTCTAATTCTTTGAATATCTTGTCCCGGGCATTCAATTCAATGAGATGATGACGCAATTGTTTTTGCTTTTTTAACAGATGGGTGGACCGTTCCAACGCGGTTTTATTCAGGGAGAGGGAATGCCGGATTCGATTGATTTCGGAGATATCTTCCTGCCATAGCAGTTTGCCGCTTTGTAGTTGCCTGATGTGTAACCGCATATTGTCATCATGGGGCATGTTGCTAACCGATTTATAAAAGGTATGGCCATCTTTATTTTGTATCTCCATGGATACCGTGGAATAATAAAAAGCTGTTTTATAGCCTTTATTTGTGGGGAGGATACCGGCATAAACCGCGGTTATGACAAAAAGCAGGATGCCGATATTGGTAACCAGTATGGTTTCCATGTTTTTTGCGCCCCAAAGATCCAGATTGTAGCATGCGTGAAAAAATAATTCCAATACTAAAATAAAGACGGGTAAGAAAAATTTTGCTGAAATACGTTTCCCTTTTGCGGTGTTCTTCAGCAACAATACCAGGACCGCAATAAATTGTCCGGCAATCAATAGTTTGACCGGCGTATTCATGATGCCGGGAATATAAAAAATAGCATTGTTAAGCGGATCGGCAATCGTTTTAACAAAGAGTCCATGCCAATCATTCGTAAAGACAAGGAAAACACAACCTATATCCAAACGGCAGAGGAACTTCCACCAGAAGGGCGTCCGTTTCCCCTCCGTAGGAGCCCCGGTATAATAAGCAATCAGCAGACAGGCCAGGCTGATGCCGAAAAAACAGGGATAAAAAGCATACCATACATACCGTGACAAGATTATATCCGCTGAATCGATGCACAGTTTTAGGATACGCAGGATACTGAAAAGCAGCATGCTGATTTCCAGCCCGGTGAGGGCTCGTTTAAGACGGGTGAGGACGGTCCGTTGCTGGATATAACTAAAAGTCAGGATGATACATATCAGTAAAATAAAATAACAGGCAAAATGTTCGTAGCTATTGGCGGAAGTCCATTGGCGGATGCCGATGACGTTGCGGCGGATGGTGGTACCGATAGAGCTGACATAGGTGTTTACGCCGTTTGGGTCGGTAAGAGCGGTTGTGGGAATAGAAGGCTGCATATCAGGAAGCCTGGTTTGGGTCATTTCCCCTTTGGTTACGGTAAAAGTCCCTTCTGCCGGGGCAATCAGATTCAGATTACGACCGGCCGCCTGTTCGGCAAGAGCCCGGGACTTGAACATGAATTCGACGGGGAAGCAGCCGTTAGTCGGATAGATTGTTCCCTGCGCATATTCTGTGGAGTTATCTACGATACGCAGCCTGTTCGTATCCCGGAGATGCCTGAGTATGGATATCGTATCATTTGTTTTTATCGTTCCGGTGATTCCCTGCGTGAAGGCAATCAGACCATACGGATAATCAGCCCTGTCAGTATCTAGGCCGAGTACGGCGTTACCGGTATAAAAGTCCTGCCAGCCCGTAATGTTTTCCCGGCATAAATCGGTATCTATGGCGAGCACAATCTCTTCTTCCTGCTCCGGATACCAATACAAATCAACGCCTGCATCCTGGAGGATATACGCCTGGTAGGCATATGCGCTATGAGCGTGTCCCTGGCCGGAACCGATGAACGTAAAGAAAAGGATACAACAAAGAAACAGTATGGAGATAAACGTTGTAAAAGGGGAATTGTTTTTGATTGCGTTCATCTTGTCCTGCCTTTCCCGGTTCATAAGTATATGTTACAGATGAGTTTCTTTAATAATACCATAATTTGTAAGTTTTGTGGCTTTGATATCAAAATTTATGAAGTTAATACCTGTTACTGAGGTATGCCTCAGTACGGTAACGGCAGGATTTCTTATATAATTAAGGTATGAAGAAGTATGTGATATAGCATTTAAAAGAGGGAGGGATTCTTATGGGATTAATTAAAGCGGCGATGGGAGCTGCCGGCGGCGTATTAGCCGATCAATGGAAAGAGTATTTTTACTGTGATGAATTATTGCCGGAGGTACTGGTTGCCAAAGGGATGAAGCGGACGAGTGAACGGAGCAGCAATACCAGCGGGGAAGATAATATCATTACCAATGGGTCGACGATTGCGGTAAACAGCGGACAATGTATGATTATCGTGGAACAGGGGAAAGTAGTGGATATTTGTGCGGACCCGGGGGTTTTCACATATGATACGTCTACCGAACCGTCTGTTTTTGGAGGCGACCTGAAAAATGACTTAAAAGCGGTGTTTGAACGCATCGGCAAGCGTTTTACGTACGGCGGTGATACGGGCAAGGACCAACGGGTTTATTATTTTAACACCAAGGAAATCGTGGGCAATAAATACGGGACACCCAGTGCTATCCCGTTCCGGGTCGTAGATAACAATATCGGGTTGGATATTGATATCGCTATTAAATGTTTTGGAGAATACAGCTATAAAATCATGAATCCTATACTGTTCTATACGAATGTCTGCGGTAATGTGGACGATCAATATATCCGGGATACCATTGACGGACAATTGAAGACAGAGCTGATGACGGCATTGCAGCCGGCCTTTGCCAAAATATCCGAGATGGGAATCCGGTATAGTGCGCTGCCGGGGCATACGCAGGAAATGGCAGACGCGCTGAATGGGGTCCTCAGTGACAAGTGGTCTAAGCTGCGCGGTATTGAAATCATCTCGTTTGGGGTCAGCAGCGTAAAAGCCAGCGAAGAAGATGAAAAGATGATCAAGGAAATCCAGCGGAATGCGGCCTTGCGCAATCCGACCATGGCGGCAGCGCATCTGGTAGGGGCGCAGTCCGATGCCATGAAAACAGCAGCGGGAAATGAAGGTGGCATGGGTGCGGCTTTCGGCTTCATGGGCATGAATATGGCAAATAATGCCGGCGGTATGAATGCGGGCAATCTGTATGCCATGGGACAGAATCAGCAGCCCCAACAGCCGGAACAAGCGCAGCAGGCAACACCGCAGCCACCGCCGACACCGCAGGGCGGGCCAACATGGACCTGTGCATGCGGGCAATCCGGGAACACCGGTAAATTCTGCGTCGGCTGCGGTAAACCCAAACCGGAACCGTCAGACGGGTGGACCTGCGAGTGTGGTACCGTGAATAAAGGGAAGTTTTGTTCTAACTGCGGTAAACCCAAGCCGGCAGGTGCCTTATTGTATAAATGCGACAAATGCGGCTGGGAACCGGAAGATCCGGCGCATCCGCCTAAATTTTGCCCGAATTGCGGCGATATTTTTGATGATAATGATAAGAAATAAGGAGGTGGCGATATGAGTGATACCTCGGTAAGCTATAAATGCCCTTGCTGTGGCGCACCGCTCAGTTTTCAGCCAGGACACGACAAAGTCAGTTGTGAGTATTGCAGCAATGAATTTGAAGTGAAGACCATAGAAAAACTATACGAACAGCAGCAAAATCTGGCAGCAAAAACAGCAGAAGCCCAGTCACAAGGCGGTTGGAAAACAGGTGATGCCGGAACGGATTGGGATGAGCAGGAAGCCGCAGATTTGAAGGTTTTTACGTGTGAGTCCTGTGGCGCGGAAATCGTGGCAAATGAGAATACCATTGCTACGGAATGCTGCTATTGCGGTAATCCGACGCTGCTGCCACAGCGCTTTGGCGGGATGTTAAAACCGGATTATGTCATACCGTTCCAGAAGACAAAAAAAGAAGCAGTCGCAGCCTTGCAGGAATTTTATAAAGGGAAAAAATTGCTGCCCGATGTTTTTACCGCTAACAACCGAATGGAAGATATCCAGGGACTGTATGTACCGTTTTGGCTGTTTGATTCCCAGGTGGCCGCGATGGCCGAATTCAAAGCACATCGTTCCACAGTGTATGATGATGAAGATGAAACGGTGACAGAAACCAGTTATTACGATTGTCAGCGCAGCGGCACAGCCGAATTCGCTAAGATTCCTGTGGATGGCAGTACTAAAATGGACGATTCCTATATGGAAAGCATAGAGCCGTATGACTATTCCGGCCTGCAGCCTTTTACTACGGCATATCTGCCGGGATATCTGGCCGAAAAATATGATGTGACCGCAGAGGACAGTACAGTCCGGGCAGACGAGCGGGTGGACAGCAGTATGCTGAACCTGCTGGGGGATACGTTGGAAAATTATGAAGGATATGATCTAGAAGATTCATATGTACATAAATGTAACGGAGAAGTGAAATATGCCCTGGCACCGGTATGGATATTGACGACAGCATATCAGAAGGAGAACTATACGTTCATGATGAATGGACAGACGGGGAAATTTGTAGGCAAACTCCCTGTCGACAAGGGAAAATTGCATAAATACCAGCTTATTTCCTTTGTAATCAGCTCATGTAGTCTCTTTGCCTTAAGTTATCTCATCTTTGGTTAGGCAGGAGGATACTATGAAAAAAATATCTAAAATACTATTGATGGTAATAACGGTATGTTTGATGGTGACGACAGCCTGGGCTGCGGCGGCATCAGACCTGGCAGATCGGGCTGGGATGTTGGAGCCGGCGCAAAAAACGCAGGTTGAGCAGCAGCTGCAACAGGCAGCCCAAAAGCATCAGGTACGCATTGCCATTGTAACGGATAATAAGGACCTGAAGGTCAAAGCCGGTCAGGTTGCCAATGAACTTCTTGATAAGACCTATAATACCGGTACGAAGGGGAACGTTGTATTCTATATCAATACAAAGACCCGGGACTGGTATATCGCTACGGATGCAAAAGCCCGGGCAGCCATCACGGATGAATACGGCATCAATACCCTGGGAAAAGAAGTGGTTCCGCCGATGAAGGAAGGAAAGTATGCGGCGGCCTGTGAAAGCTTTTTGACCAAGACAGATGAACTGTTGACGTATTATGAAGAAAACGGCAAACCGATGACAAAAGACCCGGTCAATATCCTGTTGCTTTTACTGGGGTCGGTAGCAGCCGGAGCCGTGATTGCCTGGCTCTATGGCAATCATTTGAAGAAGGCGATGAGCAACGTCATCCCCGCGGCAGAAGCAGGTTATTATATGGTGCAAGATAGTTTCGATGTGGAAGATGCAACGGATATCTATCTGTATACGACCTTTGTCAGAGCAAAAAAAGAAAAGAAAAATACGGTCAGTGAATCGTCGGCCGATGACAAACATGGTGGCGGCGGCGGGAAATTCTAAAATGATTTCAGGGAACGCGGTATCGATGAAAGCGTTGTCGTAACATGGTAATTAATGGTATTAAAAGAAAAACCGGATGCGGAGAGCCAATCAGGACTCCGTATCCGGTTTTTGGATATAATGGCAGAAAAAATAATTCGTATGTTGGAAAAACAACATACATGGGCAGGGAGATATGATACGATATTAGCAGCAAAGGAGGAATACCAATGAAACGAAAAATTATCAAAATAGATCAGGAAAAATGTACCGGATGCGGCTTATGTGCCCAGGCATGTCATGAAGGTGCTATTGGTATGATAGATGGCAAAGCAAAATTATTACGGGAAGATTATTGTGACGGCTTAGGCGATTGTCTGCCGGCGTGTCCGGCCGGGGCTATTCATTTTGAAGAAAGAGAAGCACCTGCGTATGATCAGGAAGCAGTAGCCAGGAGTAAACAGAAAAAAATGAATACAGCGGAACCACCGCTTCCCTGTGGCTGTCCGGGGACGCAGTCCAAAGTTATTATGCATGAAAGCAGCGGGTATGAAGAAACGAAGAATAAAGATAATGTACCCAGCCGGTTGTCTCAATGGCCGGTACAGATCAAGCTGGTACCGGTACGGGCGCCATATTTCCAGGGAGCCAGGCTGCTGGTAGCTGCGGATTGTACCGCCTATGCATATGCGGGTTTCCATGAAAAATTTATCAAGGGACATATTACGTTAGTAGGATGCCCCAAATTGGATGATGTAGATTATGCTGAAAAACTGACGGAAATCATCAAAAATAATGATATTAAGAGTGTGACCGTGGTACGGATGGAAGTACCCTGCTGCGGGGGCATAGAAAATGCCGTTAAAAGAGCGTTGCAGGCCAGTGGAAAGTTCATTCCCTGGCAGGTTGTTACCATTTCTACAGAAGGAACTATTTTAGAGTAAGATATGTGAAAAGGAGAGCGGGTAGTATGACCAAGGAAATGTTTTGTTTTCAATGTGAACAGACGGCTGGATGTATCGGCTGTACCGGCAGAGCCGGCGTATGTGGGAAAAAATCGTCTACGGCTAAATTACAGGACCAATTGACAGGTGCCCTGATCGGGCTGGCCAGAGTGACCAACGGAAAACCGGCGATTACCGGGGCGACCTGGCAGGTGATGATCGAAGGGCTGTTCATGACCATTACCAATGTCAATTTTGATGATGCGGCGATTCAGCAACAGATAGAAAAGATTCATACGGAACGTGAAAAATACGGTTCCCGTTGCGAAATCAGTCCGGAACATACAAGTGATTACGACATGAATCAACTGTGGAACGATAATGAAGATATCCGGTCACTGAAGTCACTTATCTTGTTCGGTATACGGGGTATGGCTGCCTATGCCTATCATGCTGCCATGCTGGGGTATACGGATGATGAAATCAATCATTTCTTCGGAACCGCATTGGAAACCATCGGTAAAGACGCAACCATGGAACAGTTGCTGCCGGTAGTGATGAAAACAGGGGAAATCAATCTGAAGTGTATGGCATTGCTGGATACGGCAAATACGACGACTTATGGCAACCCTGTTCCGACACCGGTAGCCATGACGATAGAAAAAGGACCGTTTATCGTTGTCACCGGTCATGATTTGAAAGATTTACAGCTCCTTCTGGAACAGACAAAGGATACAGGGGTAGCGGTATATACGCACGGAGAAATGCTGCCGGCGCATGCCTATCCTGAATTGAAAAAATATAAACAGTTGAAAGGTAATTTCGGTACAGCCTGGCAGAATCAGCAAAAGGAATTTGCCGATATTCCGGCACCCATCCTCTTTACGACGAATTGCCTGATGCCGCCGAAAGACAGTTATGCTGATCGTGTATTTACTACAGAAACGGTTGGGTTCCCGGGAGTCGTGCATATCGGACCGGATAAAGATTTTACGCCGGTCATTCAAAAAGCCCTCGCCCTTGGCGGATATACTGCAGATATCAAACAAACGGGTATCAATGGCGGCACGAAATTGACAACAGGATTTGGCCATGCTGCCGTATTGTCCGCAGCCGACACGGTTGTACAGGCGGTCAAAGCAGGCGATATCAGTCATTTCTTCTTGGTTGCCGGCTGCGACGGAGCCAAACCGGGGCGGAATTACTATACCGAATTTGTAAAGCAGACACCCAAAGACAGTATCATCCTGACCTTAGCCTGTGGCAAATACCGGTTCAATGATTTGGACTTAGGGAGTATTGACGGGTTGCCCCGCATCATGGATATGGGACAATGCAATGATGCCTATAGCGCTATTCAGGTAGCCATCGCCCTGTCCAAAGCATTTGGCTGCAGCGTGAATGAACTGCCGTTGTCTATCGTCTTGTCCTGGTATGAACAAAAAGCAGTTTGTATTTTATTGACCCTGCTGTACCTGGGAATACAGAACATCAAATTGGGTCCATCTCTGCCAGCGTTTATTTCTCCGAATGTCCTTGCATACCTGGTGGAACAGTATCATATTGCCCCGATTACGACACCGGAACAAGATTTGCAGATGTTTTTACATTAAATGGTATACGGAATATGAAAACAAGCAGGCCACTGCAATGGGGACCTGCTTGTTTTTTTCTTTTATAATATACGGAATTGTGATATTATTATAATATCAAATATACTGATAACCGTAAAACCACCATATATAATATACTAGATTAATCATGGTTTGTTTATAGATATCATGATAAGCTTAGCGTGTATATTATAAAAATGATATATTTAAAATCGGATATTACTATTAAATATCTGACATCGACGGGATTCAGAGCGGGATATTTATAGATACGATAATCATAAGACGGACGGAAACATTAAGATGTCGATAGTAATGTGACATATTGTCGTTATAATTTGTACAGAGATACAGGGAAAGGAGCAACGATTGTGTTGTATGGCTACGTTCGCGTATCCAGCAAGGAGCAAAATCTTGCCCGCCAGTTTAAACGGCTGCAGGAATACGGTGTTCATAAAAATCATATCTATGCCGATAAAGAAAGCGGCAGGGATTTTGACCGAAAACAATATCAGGAACTTATCAGAAAAATAAAAAAGAAAGATTGTATCGTCCTGACTTCATGGGATTGGTTAGGCAGGAATTACACGGAAATCCAGGAACAATGGCGTTATATTACGCATGCGTTAGCGGTGGAAATCGTCGTGCTGGATATGCTGCTTCTCAACACCCGATTGATATCGGATAATCTGACCGGAAAATTTATTGCCGATCTGGTGTTGCAGGTGCTTAGTTATGTTGCCGAGACGGAACGAAATAATATCAGAAAGCGGCAGGCTGAGGGTATTGCCATCGCTAAAGCACAGGGGATAAAATTCGGCCGATGTTCTAAGCTGAAACCGATTGAATATAATGAAACACTCTATCTTTGGAGCCAGCATCAGATTTCTTTTAGTGAGGCAGCGCGCCGCCTGCAGGTAAGCCGGTCCTGGCTGTATGGTCAAATGAAGAAGAAGAAGCGCCGCCGCATCAAAGAAAGATGATGTCCAGCCCCACTGTTGGAGAATACGAAGTGTATAGACAGATTCAAATGAGCTTGTTGTGAAGATATAGGTCGTATGATGCAAAAATGGTCATATTTTCGATAAAACAACGGGCTTTCATTCGGCAAATGCAACAGGGACAATAAACGTCCCTACAATATCGATTTTTGCCCACTTTGCCCTTGCGAAATTGATGGAAATATCATAAAATGTTTTTGGTGGATATTGTAATCTGAAGAACAACATCCGGTCATATTGAAGATATACGGATACGGTAATGATAAACGTTCTTATATTTGATTTCAGTTCACACAGATGTACATTTATTTGGCGAAAGGGCAGCATGGATAGAGATATGTGTATCATCAGCTGAAAGGTTGAGACGATGTTGCCATTTATGTTTTTCATACAGTTCTGAAAGGGTGAAGAGTATGTTATATTCAACAGAAGTTAAGAATATGTGTCCCATCAAAAAAGGCGCATATCATGGTCCGGCTCCGATTCCGGAAGAAGGCGAATGGGTACAGGCTAAAGAAATTAAAGATATCAGCGGTCTGACTCATGGTATTGGCTGGTGTGCTCCGCAGCAAGGTGCCTGCAAACTGACACTCAATGTCAAAGAAGGCATTATTGAAGAAGCTCTCGTGGAAACAATCGGCTGTTCCGGTATGACACACTCTGCAGCCATGGCTTCGGAAATCCTTCCGGGAAAAACAATCCTTGAAGCACTCAACACCGACCTGGTCTGCGATGCCATCAACGTGGCTATGCGTCAGTTGTTCCTCCAGATCGTATATGGCCGTACACAGACGGCTTTCTCCGAAGGCGGGCTTCCCATCGGTGCCAGCCTGGATGACCTCGGTAAAGGTCTGCGCAGCCAGACCGGTACGATGTTTGGTACAAAGGCCAAAGGTACGCGCTATTTGGAATTGACCGAAGGCTATGTGACCCGCATGGCATTGGATGAAGAAAAACAGGTCATTGGCTATGAATTTATCCATCTCGGGAAAATGATGGAAGCCATCAAAAAAGGCGTAGAACCGGCAAAAGCAATGGAAGACGCCAAAGGCCATTATGGCCGCTTCGAAGAAGCTGATTCGTACATTGATCCGAGACAACAATAGGAGGGCTAGATTATGGAATTGTTTGAAAGCTATGATAGAAGAATAGATAAAATCCTCGGTGTGCTCAAAGAATATGGTATCAACAGCGTGGAAGAATGCCGCGATATCTGTTCGGCTGCCGGCATCGATCCGTATAAAATCGTTAAAGAAGTACAGCCTATCGCTTTTGAAAACGCCGGCTGGGCGTATACCGTAGGCGCGGCCATCGCCATCAAGAAAAATGCTCGTACTGCCGTAGAAGCAGCCAAAGCACTCGGCATCGGCCTCCAGTCTTTCTGCATCCCCGGTTCTGTTGCTGAAGACCGTAAAGTCGGCCGCGGCCATGGTAATCTGGCAGCAATGCTGCTTCAGGATGAAACCAAATGTTTCTGTTTCCTCGCCGGCCATGAATCTTTCGCAGCCGCTGAAGGGGCAATCGGCATTGTACGTAATGCTAACAAAGCTCGTAAAGTACCCCTGCGTGTTATTTTGAACGGCTTGGGCAAAGATGCGGCACAGATTATTTCCCGTATCAACGGCTTTACATATGTACAGACCAAATTCGATTATAAGACCAGCAAATTGAACGTCGTCCGCGAAATCCCGTATTCCAAGACCGAACGGGCAGCCGTTCGTTGCTTTGGTGCCGATGATGTCCGTGAAGGCGTTGCTATCATGCATCATGAAGGCGTAGACGTCTCCATTACAGGCAACTCTACGAACCCGACCCGTTTCCAGCATCCTGTTGCTGGTACCTATAAAA
>JALCDF010000053.1 GCA_022641375.1 Megasphaera sp.
CGGGAAGCGAATCAGCATTGCATAGCTGGATGCGTGCCATAGAACATAGCGGATTTATGAATTGATCCAATTATAGCAAAGAATCTTGCTCGTCAAAAAAAATACCCACAACAACTTGACACTATCCCAGTGGCAAAACCATTTGCCTTGTGCCATAAAATTTGATATAATTTTTATGGTTTAATTGCTTTATTAGCATAATTCAATTATACCGCGAAGAAGCCTCCTTTGGGGGCTTCTTTTGCTATAAATAGAAAAAAATTGGGCCCAAATTTCTTTGAATCCAATTTTTTTTTGGAGCTATTATGTTACAGCCCCGTTTTGTCGTTCTGCAAGGGGGGGGCGCAGCCCATTCTCCCGGCCGTTCAGATGGGATTAAATAAGGCCGTTGTTAGTTGTTGGAAGTGCGGTTCTTGGTTGTTAGAGAAGGAAAACAATTTTTTAAACAACTGCCTTTATAAGAACCAACAACGAACAACCAATTACTCCGCACATACAAAAAGGCTGCAGGTACATGGGATTATTCCCATGTACCTGCAGCCTTTTATTCATGGTGGAGATGAGGAGAGTCGAACTCCTGTCCGTAAATGCAGCCCCATGAACTTCTCCGAGCGCAGGCCTTGTTCTGAGTCTTGAATCGTTTTCGTACAAGGGCAAACCAGACGATTCCAGCCTGTGAGTTTCCCGACACGGCAGCCAGGCAATGCCATGCAGTATCCCGCTAAGTGACGTCTACGAACTGCCCGCAGGATTAGCAGCAGGAGACGTTAGCCACCCTTAGGCAGCTAAAGCAAAATTTTGTTCTTTTGCGTTTAAGTTATTTTTTCACCGTTTTACGGCCTGATGAAACGCCGGCTCGCTATTCATGATACAACCATCCACGTCGAGACCTTTACATCCCCGTAAAGGTTGCACAGCACTTCTCTGTGTAATCAAAGTATATCACAAGATATGCGCCCTGACAATCCGTATGGGTGTAAACCACGGGTTTACTTGCATCTTTCGGAGAACGGGTTGTTGATGTATGATAATATTAAGTAGTAATAGCCAGAGTATTTATGATATATTTATATCGTAAATATGCTACATTATTACTGGGAAAATAGCTTAAGTATGGTATAATATTTATTAATTAAGAAAGCACATTCACGTCGAGGGGGAATGGGCATGAAGGAAGTGCCGATTTTTAAAGTGGGAAATTATTATGGATATAATCAGGAGCTGTTTACGGATCACTGGATGAATATCGGTGGCTGTGGTGCTGTTACGGCTTGTGATGTCAGTATTTTCCTGGCCTTGAATCATGGCCTGACGAAGTTATATTCCTTCGATGTCCGGCATATCCGGGCGACGGAGTATATCCGCTTTTCGCAGCTGATGAAGCCGTACTTGCGGCCCCGGCAGTCCGGTATCGATACGCTGGAGTTATGGATTGACGGGTATTCCCGGTATGTACAGGACTGTGGCGAAACGAATGTCTATATGCGCGGCCTGAGCGCTGCTTGTTCACTGGCGGAGATGGAGAAAGCGGTACGCCGGGCTATTGATAATAATCTGCCTGTGCCGTATTTGAATCTGCGCCATGCCAATCCCAATATGATCAGTTATGTCTGGCACTGGTTTTGGCTGGCAGGGTATGAAGGCGGATATGATGATTTCCTGGTGAAAGTCGTGACCTATGGCAGTTATCGCTGGCTCCCGTTGAAGGAGTTATGGGATACGGGATATGAAAAGAAAGGCGGCCTCATTTTATTGAGCCTGCCCTGGGACAGGTAGGAAAAAAGATGATATTATATGTTATTAAATGGGTATATATGTGGCTGCTTCCAATCGGCGGCATCCTCGTGGCGCTGCTTGCGCTGGCGGTGTATCAATTCCGGCAGCGGGCCCGGGGCCGGTATGCGCTGGCAGTGATAATCGCCGTTTTGTATGCCTTGTCGATCGACCCCGTAGCCAATGCGTTCATTCGTCCGTTGGAAACGATGTATACGCAGCCGGCGGCATCTGCGTTGACCGGAGATGCCGTTATCCTGCTCGGCGGCGGCGCCCGGGCCGGCGTGCCTGATTTTGACGGGGAGGGCCAGGTCGGTTCGGCGGCAGCCAACCGGTTCTTGACGGCGGTGCGTATCCAGAAGAGCCTGCATATACCAATTCTCTTGTCGGGCGGGGCGGTCATCAAGGGCGATGCCGATGAGGCGGCTATTGAAAAGCGCATGCTCTTATCTTTGGGAGTTGATGAAGCAGATATCTATATGGATGAACAGAGTCGCAATACGGCGGAAAATGCGTCTTTTTCCAAGGCAATCTGCACCAAACAAGGCTGGCATCATCCCATCGTTGTCACCAGTGCGTTCCACATGCCACGGGCAGCCCGTTTCTTTGACCGGGAAGGCCTGGAGTTCACGCCGTATCCTTGCGATTACCGGACCGGCACGATGACGAACCTGACTGCTTATTCGTTTATTCCGCAGGCGTTTGTCCTGTTCAATTCCTGTTTATGCCTCAAGGAATATGTGGGTATCGGAGCGGCCCGCCTGGGACTGCAATGATTGCATTCAGGGTATGGGAAGGCCCGTTCTTATGAGTAAAATTCCAAAGGGACATAAAACGTCCATGGTATTGCAAAAGCGTGCCCGATGTGGCATACTTGTATCGTAATAAAAAACTAAACAACTTAGTTCTCTAAAGAATTTCAGAAGACACAAAGGAGTGTATCGACAATGATTAAAGTTGGTATTAATGGTTTTGGTCGTATTGGTCGTTTTGTTTTCCGCGCAGCTCAGACTCGTGACGATATTGAAATCGTAGGCATCAATGATTTGCTTCCGGTTGACTATATGGCATATATGCTTAAATATGATACGATGCATGGCCAGTTCAATGGCACTATCGAAGCAGACGTAAAAAACAACCAGCTTATTGTTAACGGTAAAAAAATCCGCATCACCGCTGAAAAAGATCCTGCTGATTTGAAATGGGATGCTATCGGTGCTGATTATGTAGTAGAATCTACAGGCCGTTTCCTTACCATGGACCTCGCTGAAAAACATTTGCAGGCCGGTGCTAAATACGTTGTATTGTCCGCTCCTTCCAAACAGGGCGCTGACGGCCGTCAGGCAGATATGTTCGTTTGCGGTGTCAATACTGATTCATATAAAGGCCAGACAATTGTCTCCAATGCTTCTTGCACGACAAACTGCCTCGCTCCTATCGCCAAAGTCCTCAACGATGCTTTCGGCATCAAAGAAGGCTTGATGACAACTGTTCATTCCACAACAGCTACACAGAAGACTGTTGATGGCCCGTCCATGAAGGATTGGCGTGGTGGCCGTGCAGCTTCCGGCAACATCATCCCGTCTTCCACAGGCGCTGCTAAAGCTGTCGGCAAAGTTATTCCGCAGTTGAACGGCAAATTGACCGGTATGTCCATGCGTGTACCTACGTTGGATGTTTCCGTCGTCGACCTCACAGTCAACCTCGCAAAACCGGCTACATATGATGAAATCTGCACAGCTATGAAGAAAGCTTCCGAAGGCGAACTCAAAGGTATCCTCGGTTATACAGAAGATGCTGTCGTTTCTTCCGACTTCCTCGGCTGCACATTGACATCTATTTTCGATGCTAAAGCAGGTATTCCTTTGACAGATACATTCGTTAAAGTTGTTTCCTGGTACGATAACGAAATCGGTTATTCCAATAAGGTTTGCGATTTGATTGCTAAAATGAACGCATACAACAGCAAACACTAATTTGTAGCGATGCATCCCGAGCGGGTATACAGCTTCCCGTTACAAATCAAGACGGATTGAAACAAACGCCGAAAGCAGGCAGGGATTGCGAAACGCCCTGCCTGCTTTTTATTATGCGTAATACATATATTGAATATAGATTGAGCATCACCAAGAGTGGTCACAAGGAGATATAGACTATGAACAAAAAGAAACCTGTTATGCTGATCATTATGGATGGTTTCGGCTGCAGTGACGATAAACGCAACAATGCTGTTGCGCAGGCGGATCTGAAGGTATTGCCGAAATTGTGGAATGAATATCCTCATTCTCATTTGGGCGCTTCCGGGGAAGATGTGGGCTTGCCTGACGGACAGATCGGCAACTCCGAAGTGGGCCATTTGAATATCGGGGCCGGCCGTGTCGTCTATCAGTCCCTGACGAAAATCACCAAGGATATCGAAACGGGGGCCTTCTTTAAGAAACCGGCGCTGGTCGATGCCATGGAAAATGTCCGGGCCAAAGGGTCCGCGCTCCATCTGCTCGGGCTGGTTTCCCCCGGCGGTGTTCACAGCAGTGAAAAACATCTGTACGGTTTGTTGCAGATGGCCAAACAGTACGGCATCAAAAAGGTCTATGTCCATGCGTTCCTGGACGGCCGTGATGTACTGCCCCGCAGTGCCGGTGCTTTCCTGCAGGAACTGGAAGATAAATTTGCCGAATACGGCGTAGGCGAAATCGCTACGATCAGCGGCCGGTATTATGCCATGGACCGGGATAAACGCTGGGACCGGGTGGAAAAAGCCTATCATGCCGTCGCTCTCGGCGAAGGCAAGACGGAACCGTCTGCTCAGGAATGCCTGAAAAATTCCTATGCAGCCGATGTATCCGATGAATTCGTCATTCCGACGGTCATTCACAAGCATCCCGTAGAAGACGGCGACAGCGTCGTATTTTTCAATTTCCGTCCCGACCGGGCCCGTCAGTTGACGGCAGCCTTTGTCAGCGATGATTTTGATGCCTTTGCCCGTCCTAAAAAGCTTGATGTATATTTTGCGACCATGACCCGCTATGAAGATGATTTGCCGGTCCATGTCGTATATGATAAAGAACACATTTCCAATACGCTCGGCGAAGTGCTGGCAAAAGCCGGCAAGAGACAGCTGCGTATTGCCGAAACAGAAAAATATGCCCATGTGACGTATTTCTTCAACGGCGGTGAAGAAACGCCAAATCAGGGGGAAGACCGTATCCTGGTTCCTTCGCCGCGGGTCGCTACATACGATTTGCAGCCGGAAATGAGTGCGCCTGTCGTTATGGAAAAAGTCATTACGCAGATCGAAGCGCAGAAATATGATATGATTATGCTCAATTTTGCTAATGCTGATATGGTCGGCCATACCGGTATCTTGTCGGCCGCCGTCAAAGCGGTGGAAACAGTGGATCGGTGTGTGGGAAAAATCGTCGATGCCTTGAAGAAAGTGGATGGTCAGCTGCTGATCATCGCCGATCATGGCAATGCCGAAAAGATGGCGGATCAGGCGACCGGTTCACCGTATACGGCGCACACGACCAATCCCGTGCCCTGCATCCTGGTCAGCAGGGAACATAAAGATGCGGTTCTGCGGGACGGCATCCTGGCCGATGTAGCTCCGACAATGTTATTCCTGGCCGGTATGGATATTCCGGCGGAAATGACCGGAACGGTATTGATAAAATAGAGTTGTCGGACCTGCACTACATTTTATCAATACGGTATGCAGCAATCTGATAAAAGAGATGTGAGGGTACTATGACACAAGATACATTCAGTATCTTTCAAAAAATTGCCCCGGATTTAATGGGGACTATAAAAGAACGGTATTTGCTGTTGCGCCATATTGCCGATTCCGAACCGGTGGGCCGGCGTACGCTGGCTGGCTTGTCGGGACTGTCCGAACGGGTGGTCCGTTCGCATGTCGATGTGTTGCGGCGCAGCGGTATCGTCCGGTTTACGACCATGGGTATTGCCATGGAGCCGGAAGGCCGCAAGCTGATGCCGGATTTGTTGGAATGTTTCCTGCATTTGAACAATCTGGATGATTTGCAGCAGCAGATTCGTCAGGCCCTGGGATTGAAAAATGTATATATCGTTCCCGGCGACTGCGATAATGATAAAACAGCCAAGGAAGAATTGGGCAGGCAGGGGGCATTGTTGCTGAATGATGTCTTGAACAGCGTCGATACGGTGGCTATCAGCGGTGGTTCGACAATGGCCGAAGTAGCCCGTATGCTGCCGGAAAGCATGTCCAATGTGACGATGCTGCCGGCCCGGGGCAGCATGGGCAACCATGTGGAGTTCCAGGCGAATTACATTGCCGCCAGCATTGCAGCTAAGACACACAGTTCGTATCGCATGATCCATCTGCCTGAAGGGCTCAGTGAATCGGCATTGAAGCTGATGTACCAGTCAGACCGGCAGGCGCGTGAAAGCGCAGCTATGGTAGCCCGTGCTCAGGCCGTTATCTTTGGCATCGGCAGGGCCGACCATATGGCCCGCAAACGGGGCATGTCCCTGTTGCAGCGGGAAGCCCTCCAAAATCTGGGCGCCTGCGGGGAGTCACTGGGGTGCTATTGCGGCCTCAATGGCCAGATCGTATACGAAACAAATAATATCGGCGTTTCTCTTAAAAAGATCCGCCACCACACCCATGTCATCGCCGTCGCTGGTGGTGCCAGCAAGGCGGAAGCCATTGTTTCCGTCATGCGTACCTGTCGTACAGGTGTTCTGGTCACCGACGAAGGCGCGGCGAAAAAGATCGTACAGCTTTTATGATACAGAGGAGGAATTTCTATGAAAAAAAATATTACGGATGTAACAGTTACCAATAAACGGGTCTTCGTTCGTTGTGATTTTAACGTTCCCCTGGATGCTAATTGCCAGATTACGGATGATACCCGTATCCAGAAGACATTGCCTACGATCCAGTATTTGCTGGATCATGACGCCAAGGTCATTCTGGCCAGCCATCTCGGTCGACCCAAGGGACAGGTCATTGAAAAATATTCATTGAAACCCGTAGCTGCCCGCTTGTCCGAATTGCTGGGCCGCAAGGTCATCATGGCTCCGGACTGCGTAGGCCCGGACGTACAGAAGCTGGCTGAAAATCTGCAGCCCGGCCAGGTACTCTTGCTGGAAAATCTCCGTTTCCATAAAGAAGAAGAAAAGAACGATCCGGAATTTTCCAAACAGCTCGCTTCCCTGGCTGAAGTCGGTATCAGTGATGCCTTCGGCTGCTGTCATCGTGCTCATGCTTCCGTAGCTGGTATCGCGCAGTATCTGCCGTTAGCCGCAGGTTTCCTGCTGGAAAAGGAAATCCGCTTCATCGGTGGTGCCGTAGATAATCCGCAGCATCCGTTCGCAGCGATTATCGGTGGTGCTAAAGTGTCCGATAAAATCGAAGTCATTTCTAATCTGCTTCCGAAAGTCGATGTCATGATCATCGGCGGCGGTATGGCCAATACATTCCTGGCCGCACAGGGATACGGTATTGGCAAGTCCCTCGTGGAAGCTGATAAAATCGACTTGGCCAAAAGCCTGATCGAACAGGCAGCGAAGCAGAACGTCAAGTTCCTCCTTCCTGTCGATGTGACGGTAGCCGCTGAATTTAAGAATGATGCTGAACACAGGGAAGTTCCTGTCAATCAGGTACCGGCTGATTGGATGATCCTGGATGTCGGCACGAAGAGCCAGGCTTTGTTTGCCAAGGAATTGGCTCCGATGAAATTGATTGTCTGGAACGGGCCTATGGGTGTATTCGAAATGGAAAACTATGCCAAGGGTACGACAGCTCTGGCCAAAGCCGTAGCGGCTTCCGATGCCGTATCTATCGTCGGCGGCGGCGATTCCGTTTCGGCTGTCAACAAGACGGGCTTAGCCGATCAGATCAGCCATATTTCTACCGGTGGCGGTGCCTCTCTTGAATATTTGGAAGGCAAAAAACTTCCCGGCGTGGAAGCGTTAGCTGATAAATAAAGGTTACATAATTTATTATATCTATCATACATAATGGAGGTAATTCACATGCGTAAAACTATTATTGCCGGCAACTGGAAAATGAATCATACCGGTGCGGATGCTAAAGAAACGATTACAGGCCTGGTGGCCCGTGTCCCGAAGGATGTCAAACCGGAAGTCGTCATCGCTCCCGTATTCCCGTATCTGCCCATGGCTGTGGAATTGACCAAAGGCACCCCCATCCATGTCGCTGCCCAGAATATGCACTGGGAAGAATCCGGTGCATTTACTGGCGAAGTCTCTCCGTCTATGCTCGTTGACATCGGTGTGGATCATGTCATCATCGGCCATTCTGAACGCCGTACGTATTTCAACGAAACAGACGAAACGGTCAATAAAAAAGTCAAAGCAGCGTTGGCACATACATTGACACCGATTATTTGCTGCGGCGAAACGCTGGAACAGCGTGAACAGGGCATCATGCAGTCCTGGATTGAAGGCCAAATCGAAAAAGCATTGGCTGGTTTGACCAAAGCAGATATGGCCAATATCGTCATTGCCTATGAACCGATTTGGGCTATCGGTACTGGCAAGACCGCTTCTGCCGCACAGGCTGAAGAAGTTTGCTCGATTATCCGTAAGAAAGTCGCTGCTCTCTACGACCAGACGATTGCCAATGACACGTCCATCTTGTATGGTGGCAGTGTCAAAGGTAAGAATGTTGCCGAACTGACCGGTTCCGCTGATATCGACGGTGGTCTCGTAGGCGGCGCCAGCCTGAAAGTCGATGACTTCATGGCTATTATCGATAACGCCGTTGTAAAATAAGAATATACTGTAAGAGAAACCATCGGGAGAAGATCCCGGTGGTTTTTTTGTATGGTATATATACTGTTCGGAAGATAGCTTTGTATTTCATTTATACATACATGTGTTTCGTATTGCGTATATGCTTTTGGGCAGGAAGAATGTACTGTTGGTGAGAATTTTGTGACGAATGGGAACGGAGACGGTATAATGGAATCAACGTAAGGGAAGGCGAACAGGAAGAAGGGGAAGATATGTCAAGGTTCATCAATAATTTAAAGCGGCGAGTCTCGAAGGACCTCAAAAAAATAGTGCTGCCGGAATCGGACAGCCGGCGTGTCCTACAGGCCGCCGAACGGGTCATGGCGGACGGATTTGCCCGGCCAATCCTGGTGGGACATCCCCAGAGTCTGGTGGAAGTAGCTTCGGAATACCAGATCGATTTAGACGGTATCGAAATCATCGATCCGCAGAATTATTCCATGATTGATAAATTCAGCGAATATTATGCCGAACGGAGAGCTAAGCGGGGCATGACGGTCGTTGAAGCAAAAAAGATCTTATTGGAAAACAAGATCTTTTTCGGGGCTTGCCTGGTGGCGTTCGATATCGCCGATGGCATGGTGGCCGGCGCCACGGCAACGTCATCGGAAGTCATACGGGCGGCGCTGCAGGTTGTCGGTACGCATCCCGGTTTGTCGACGGTCAGCAGTTCATTTATCATAGTGACGGATAAGCCACAGTTCGGCGATGACGGTATTTTCGTCATGGGCGACTGTAGTGTGGTCATCGAACCGACGGCGCAGCAGCTGGCCGATATTGCCGTGAGCTGTGTCGAACGGGCCCGCCGTACGGTCCAGACGCTGGATCCCAAAGTGGCACTGCTGTCGTACTCTACGATGGGCAGCGGCAGCGGTGAAGAAGTAGACCGGGTGCGGGAAGCAGCCAATCTGCTGCGGGATCGCAATGTTGATTTTGAATTTGACGGGGAAATCCAGGCCGATGCCGCGCTGGTACCCAGGATTGCCCGGCAGAAAGCGCCCGGTTCGACAGTAGCCGGGCAGGCAAATGTGCTGGTTTTCCCGAATCTGGTGTCAGGTAACATCTGTTATAAGATGCTGGAACATTTATCCGGTGCGACAGCCCTTGGTCCGCTCCTCCAGGGGCTGGCAAAACCGGTAATGGATTTGTCCCGCGGTTGTACGCCGGAAAATATTGCTGATGTCATCGCCATCTGTTGCAGCGATGCGATTTATATGGAAGCCGAACGGAAACGTGATATTGCGTTTACGAGCCGCTTTGAAAAACTGGACCGCCGTGTTGCGGTGGAAAACCAGAACGTATCAATTCAGTTCGATCCGGAAAAATGCAAGAATTGTACCCTTTGCCGGCGCCGCTGTGCGGACGTCATGTCCATGACCGGATACTATTCGCTGGAAAGTACCGGCGATATACCAATCTGCGTACATTGCGGCCAGTGTTCGCTGACCTGCATGTTCGGGGCGACGACGACGGTCAGCCAGCGGGAGCTGATTCAGGAAGCAATCGATGATCCGGAAAAAATCGTTATTTTCCAGACAGCCCCGGCTGTCCGGGTAGCCCTGGGGGATGCCTTCGACATGCCCTACGGGTCGATTGTCCAGGGTCAGATGGTATCCTCGCTGCGCAAGTTAGGCGGCGATTATATCTTTGATACGGATTTCGGCGCCGACCTCACCATTATGGAAGAAGCGTCGGAACTGTTATACCGCATCAAGAATAAACGGGAACTGTTGCCGCAGTTTACGAGCTGCTGCCCGTCTTGGGTGGAATTCACAGAGATATTCTTCCCCGAACTCATTCCCCACTTGTCGACGTCGAAGAGTCCTATCAGTATGCTGAGTCCCATGATCAAGACGTATTTTGCCAAGAAAATGAAGATAGATCCGTCCCGTATCGTGACGGTCTGCGTGACTCCCTGCACCTCGAAAAAGGCAGAGATTTCCCGGCCGGAACGAAATGCAGCGGGAAAATATTGGAAACAGCCTGAAATCCGCGATACGGATTATTGCATTACGACTCGCGAACTGGCGCAGTGGATCAAGGATAAGGATATTGATTTCACGCAGCTGGAAGAATCGGAATTTGATTCCGTCTTTGGTGAATCGTCCGGCGGCGGGACTATCTTCGGCAACAGCGGCGGCGTCATGGAATCGGCCCTGCGGACGCTGATGTATCTGCAGACCGGCGAAACAGCGGAATCGGATTTCCTGCATTTCGAACCGGTACGGGGTCTGGAAGGCGTAAAAGAAGCGGCGGTGACCTTTGACAATGATGTCATGCATGTCGTCGCGGTCAGCGGCTTGGCCAATGCCCGCAAGTTTATCAACCTCATGGAAGAAAAACATTCCTGGAAAAAATATGCGTTCGTAGAAATCATGGCGTGTCCCGGAGGCTGTATTGGCGGCGGCGGGCAGCCGCGGACCAAATTGCCGCAGGAAATCCCGGCCAAGCGGGCCCGTATAGAATCCCTGTATGCACTGGATCAGCAGAATACGATTCATGCCAGCTGGGAAAATAAAGAATTACAGACGCTGTACACGAAATTCCTTGGCGAACCTTTGGGCGAATTATCGCGGCAGCTGTTACATACACAGTACACCAATAAGCACTATATGTTAGGGAAAGAAGATAAAATCGACCCTAAGACACAGGCCAGCCATTAATATATTACATATTCGGTTTTTACACATACCTTTCACTTATATTCACTTCACTGTGCGGCGTTATACCACGTACCGCCGCAACAGGATACCTGCATCTTTTCCCCTATAGATGCAGGTATTTTGCTTGCGTAACGGCGAATATCTTTATATAATAAAAAGCAAAAGGCGTATTCGGTATTGTTATAAGCTTGAAAGGGAGGGGAGACGGATTGAATACATTTATCCGCAATCTGAAGGAACGGGTTGCCAAAGGGAAAAAGAAAATCGTCCTGCCGGAATCGGACAGTCGTATCCTGAGTGCTGCCGAGGAAGTGAAGACGGAAGGGTTTGCATGCCCTATCCTGATCGGTAAAAAAGGGGAGCTGGTCGAAACGGCGTCCCGGTATCAGATCGATTTGGAAGGCATCGATATCCTGGATCCGTCGCAATATCCCAGAATCGATGAGTTTGCTGACCATCTGGCCGTTGGCAAGGGCATCCGGGGCATGAGCCGCCGGCAGGCCCGTAATATCTTGTTGGGAGACCCGATTTATTTCGGGGCCAGCCTGGTCGCATTTGGGCTGGCAGATGGCATGGTAGCCGGTGCAGAGACCTTGTCTCCCGATATTCTGCGGGCGGCGC
>JALCDF010000054.1 GCA_022641375.1 Megasphaera sp.
TCGGCGGTAAACGTATTTTCCGTCAGGGACGTCACGGTGAGACATACGCCATTCACCGCAATACTGTCACCGAGTTGTGTACCTTCCAGGACTTTACGGGCCTGAATCGTGAGCTTTATCGAATCGGGGCGGCGGTCCAGCTGGCCGACCGTACCCAATTCCTCAATGATTCCAGTGAACATAGGCACCCTCCCTGTTCGCATTATATGCTGTAATCAAAATATTATTTTCATGCAGCTGCAATGAATCATACTGCAATGGCATACATTCATCCAACGTATTCACGCCCAGGCCGCCTACAGAAGCCAGCGCTTCGTTGCCGCCAATGACTTTATCGCCAATGAATGCATATACCTTATCAACCAGCCGGGCATCGAAGAAGCTGCCTTGTACCGTACTGCCGCCTTCAATAAGGATACCTGTAATGCCTTCTTTTTTCAGCAAATCCAACGCCGCCGGCAAATCAATCAGACTATCCCGTTGTAACGGTGCAAAAATGACTTTGACACCGGCTCGTTTCAAATCCCGCATCTTTTCTACAGCACACAATGATGTCGTAATGACAATCGTCGGCGCTGATTTATCCGTGATGACCAATGCATTCATCGGAATCCGGCCCCGCGAATCGAGGATGATACGGGCCGGCTGATGCGGCTGATCGTGATCATCGCGGCTGATGCGGCAGGTAAGAAGCGGATTATCTGCTAATACCGTATTGATGCCTACCAGGATGCCATCGTAAATGGAACGCAGATAATGTCCCTGCTGACGAGCCCATTCATTCGTAATCCATTGGGATTTCCCAGTCCGGGAAGCAGTCCGGCCATCCAGGCTCTGGGCAATCTTGGCCGCAATGAATGGCTTATCAACCATCATGTTCTTAATAAATACTTCATTCAGCTGTGCCGCTTCTTTTGATAACAATCCAACTTCTACGGGGATACCAGCCTGCCGTAAAATGGCTGCTCCCTTACCGGCTACCAACGGATTCGGATCCAGCATCGCAATGACGACTTTGCCGATTCCCTTGGATACTAACGTGCGGGCACAGGGCGGCGTCCTGCCGTAATGCGCACACGGTTCCAGCGTAACATACGCTGTAGCTCCTTTGACCTGTTCATCGCCGGCATCACGAATAGCCATGACTTCCGCATGGGGCGTACCCGCTTTATGATGATATCCCCGTCCTACGATTTTACCTTCTTTGACAAGGACACATCCTACAGCCGGATTCGGTGTCGTATAACCAAGGCCCAGCCGGGCCAACGCTAACGCTTCCTGCATATATTCTATCGGTTCCAAAAAATCAGTCCCTTCTTCTTCATCTCAAGGCAATCGCGGACCGGAAAACGGTAACGACCCATCAAAAAAAGGCTATGGAAACGGTTCCATAGCCTTTTGAGCACAACAAATAAAGGTTCGTCCCGTCTTTTCCCATCCAGACTGTACTGTCGGTACCGAAGTTCCATCGGTTCAACCTTATTTACATAAGGCTAGCGGACTATGACCGCCGGTCAGGAATTGAAAGCTTTGCTTTCTCACCATGCCCCAAAGACTACTATTCGTTTCATTACATGTATGATTTTAACACATCCATTTGCATTTTACAAGAGGATAACGAGCGCCTCTGTCAACGCAATGAAGCAATCGCGGCTGACCGGTTCTTCGCCCCGAATACGGCACTTCCCGCAACCAGGAATGTCGCACCGGCATCCTTTACGGCCTGTGCCGTTTCCTGATTGACGCCGCCATCCACTTCGATAACTGCCCTGGTATTGCCGCAGGCAGCAAGAAGTTCTTTGGCTTCGAGAATCTTATCCAGTGCATACGGAATGAATTTCTGTCCACCAAAACCGGGATTGACACTCATGATAAGGATCATATCCAAATCAGCGGCTACGCAGGACAACGTAGCTACCGGGGTCGCCGGATTGAGCGCAACGCCGCACTTTATGCCGGCTTCACGGATTTGTTGTAATACCCGGTCCAGATGGACACACGCTTCCTGATGAACTGTTATATATTGTACACCGGCAGCTGCTAACCCGTCGATATAGGTTTCCGGATGTTCTACCATGAGATGGGCATCAAAAGGCAGCTTGGTACACGGACGCAATGCTTTTATAACCGCCGGTCCAAATGTCAGATTGGGTACAAAATGGGCATCCATGAGATCCAAATGGATGCAATCGGCACCACCTGCATCAACATTGTGGATTTCTTCCGCCAGACGTGAAAAATCAGCCGATAGTATGGAAGGACAAATAGTAATCATGTTATCGTTTCCTTTCTAAAATAGAATTTACGATTTTACAATATGTTTCATAACGGGCCGGCTGAATATCTCCGGCATCCAGTGCCGCTTTGACGGAACAACCCGGTTCAGAACGATGCAGGCACGACGAAAATCGGCAATGTCCGGTATACGCCGCTAAATCAGGCATGAGGGATACGATATCCCTGGCCGGCAGATCTTCGAATTGCAGCGAACTGAATCCCGGCGTATCGACAACATACGTATCCGCACCCAGACGCATGATCTCAGAATGACGCGTCGTATGGCGTCCCCGTTTGATTTTATTGCTCAGAGCCCCGACCATCAGATCGGAACGGCCGGTAATCCGTGATAACATACTGGACTTTCCGACACCGGACGGACCGGCAAACGCTGTCATCTTGTGCTCCAACAACGACCGCAGGGATTCGATTCCCTCCCCTGTCTGTGCTGATACAAAATATACATCATAACCGGCACGGCTATAGAAATCACGATACGTTTCGACCATGGATGTATCCAGATCACATTTATTGAAACAAAGTTTGGGATGGATGCCGCCATACTCACAGGTCATCAGCATCTTATCGATGAGAAATTGATTCGGATCCGGTGACTGCGCTGCGATGATGACAAACATCTGATCAATATTGGCTACTGCCGGACGGCGGATAGAATTCCGCCGTTCCTGCATTTTTTCTATAACACCCTTATGATCTCCCAGCAGCGTGATATCCAGCATATCGCCAACAAGTATTTTTCCTTTCAGCTTGCCGCGGCGCCGACACTCTACCAGTTCTGTTTCACCTGTATCTACATAGTAATAGCCGTTATAATTTTTTATGACACGTCCTGTTTGCATATAGCTCCTGTTAAATATATTGATCCTGGACTAACGAATTGTTAATGTATACTTTGACCCGGGTCTTGCCAGTACCAGTGATATTTTTGCTGATACTGTCACCGCCGGACTGATTGCGGTCATACACCACGCGGGAGCCGTTGTCATCATTGACGACAATCTGTACATGCTGGCTCGAGGCTCCGGAAGGAACACTGATATTCACCGTTCCTGAATGCGATGTGCCCGCCGGTTCCTGGTTATTGGAACTGCCGTCATTGCCATCCGTACCGGCTGCCTTTTCCGAATATTCAACGGTCAAATCGACGACATTCCCATCGCGGCCGACCTGGCTCGTGACTTTCGCTGTAGACGCGTCTTTCGACGAATCCATATTGTTTACATTCCCTACGGTATAGCCGGCACCTTCCAGTGCTTTGACCGCCTGATCCAGGGTCATGCCGCTGGTGTTGGGCGCATCGGCACTCTTGGATTTAGATTCATCGTCACCTTTGCGGCATACGACGACGTTAACCTGCGTGCCCTTGCTGACTTTCTTAGGAGACGACGGACTCTGACTGATAATCTTACCGTTATCATACTTGTCACTTGCACTATACCGGATCTTGCCGATCTTCAAACCGATTTCATCCAGCTTCTTTTCCGCTTCTTCCAGGGTCAGGTTCCGCAAATCCGGAATGAGTACTTCCGAACCGTTGTTCCCCTTGCTGACGACCAGATAAATCGTACGATGGGCCTTTACGACGGCCCCTCCGGAAGGTGTTTGCGAAATAACCTCGCCAACCGGCACTTCGCTGCTCTCTTCTTCTTTTACAGACACATCCAGATTCTTCTTAGACAACATCTGCTTGGCAATTTCCACTTGTTTCCCGGTTACATCGGGTACGGTAATGTTTTCCGTACTCCAGAAATTCCCAAAAGAGAAAAAAGCCCACATAAATGCTACCGCAAAAATTCCCAGCATGGCGATGATAATTGTTTTTTTAGAATGATTGCTGATAGAATCCATCAGTCGCGCATACAAGGTCTTCTTTTTGGCTTTTTCTTCCTCCACGCGGACAGGATGTATTTGCTGCGTCGAAAAATTATTTTTGATAATAGGCATAGCGCCTTTATTCGTATTGACAAATCCCTGAGACAGGCGCAATTCCGACATCATTTCACTGATAGACTGGAACCGGTCATCGGGATTTTTAGCCATTGCCTTCAAAATACATTGTTCGACAAGGCGGGGAATACGGCGATTATATTTTGTCGGCAGGGGAATATCATCCTGGACATGCTGCAACGCTACATCAAGTGCCGTATCTCCTTCAAAAGGCACGACACCGGTCATCATTTCATACATGACGACACCCAGCGAATAGATATCGGTCCGTTCGTCAATTTTCCCGCCGCTGGCCTGTTCTGGCGAAAAATAATGGACAGACCCCATGACAGCAGTATCTCCCTTATTGGCCGCACTGGAATTAATGGCTCTGGCAATCCCGAAATCAGCGACTTTAATACGCCCCGTTTCAGTGACCAAAATGTTATGGGGTTTGATATCACAATGAACGATTCCGTTACTATGCGCATTTTCCAAGGCTTCCCCGATATCAAACGTAATTTGGATTGAGGTGTTGATGGGTAAATGGCCGTGTTTTTCAATATATTCTTTTAATGTTTCACCGCGCACATATTCCATAACGATATAGTGCACGTTTTCGTCGTAACCGACGTCATATATATTTACGATATTAGGATGCGATAATTTGGCAGCAGCCTGCGCTTCCTGGCGGAACCGGACGATAAAATCGTGATCGCTGCCATATTTCGAATGGAGTATCTTGACAGCAACTATACGATCCAGCAATATATCTTGCGCTTTATATACGCTGGCCATGCCGCCTGATCCAACTTTCTCTAATATCTTATATCTGTTATCTAAGATATGACCAATCATTTTTAGATGTTCCACCACTTTCATAATCGTAAGTTAAAGGGTAGTTAAAATTGCTGTCACATTATCTTTGGCCCCGTTCTCATAGACACGGTCAAATAAATCATTGATAATATCCCGTTCTGTCCGTCCATAATCACTGATGGCATCACGTAATTCTTCTTTCTCCAGGAATGATGTCAGCCCGTCAGAACATATGAGAATCCGGTCCTTTGCCTGTGCTTCAAATCCGCCGCTGTCGACAAGGACATTGTCATCGACGCCGACTGCCCGCGTCAATACATGACGCTGCGGATGTTCTTTTACTTCATCTTCGGTAATCTTACCTTTTTCTAATAGTACCTGCACGATTGTATGATCCACAGAAATCTGTTTGAGCTGGCCATCACGAAACAAATAAATACGGCTGTCGCCGACATGTCCCCAAAAGACGTAGTGTCTGGCCAATGTAACCATAGATATCGTCGTACCCATGCCTTTCAATGATGAATCGATCATCGTCTTGCTGAGAATGCAAGAATTTGCATATTGAATTGCTTTTTCTAATTGTACAGGTGCGGCGTACGTAAAATTCTTAAAATAATACGCGATAGCTTCTACCGCTGTCTTACTGGCGATTTCACCACCTACATAGCCCCCCATACCGTCGGCTACAGCAAGTACATGTTTATCCTGGCTGATGTAAAATGAATCTTCATTGACTTTTCGCACCAACCCTATTTTGGATTCACCATATGTACTCAAATTCTCACGTCCTCTCACGGTACTGCCTTATATTGTATGCTTCATATTTATCATACTACAACAGGCATATTAAATACAAGTAACATTATTTATCCCGCTGAATGCGCAACTGCCCGCAGGCTGCTTGTATTTTATTCCCCATCTCACGGCGCAATGTCACCTGGATACCGTTTTTTTTCAAAAAGCTGACAAATGACTCGATTTCTGCGTCGGCCGGACGATACAATCCGACATCATAATTATCATTCATGGGAATCGCATTGACGAGAATATTCTTCCCTCCCAGGAGATGTACCAGCTGACGGGCACAAGAAAGGTTGCAATTCAGATTTTTAATGAGGATATATTCAAAGGTGACTTTACGTCCCGTAACATTGAAATAATTTTCCCCAGCCTTGAGTACTTCTTCTAATGGATAGCGGTCGGTAATCGGCATAATGCGGCGCCGCAACTCATTATTCGGGGCATGGAGGGAAATCGCCAGGGTAATGGGCATTCCTTCCTTCGCCAGATCATACATCGCCGGTACGATTCCCGACGTGGACAATGTCATGTTACGATAGCCGAGATAGAACGTATCCTGTTCATGGATCAGCCGCATAAAGCGCAGCACATTATCATAATTCAGCAGCGGTTCTCCCGTTCCCATGATTACGATAGAATGGAGATCCGGCGTCACGGCTTTACGAAACGCCAGCATCTGGGCCGTCATTTCTCCGGCTGTCAGATTACGGACGAAACCGTTTTTAGCTGAAGCACAAAATGCGCAGTTGACAGCGCACCCTACTTGCGAGGATACACAGATGGAATTGCCATAATCATGCATCATCAGGACCGTTTCGACGGTCTGCCCGTCGCGGAGGCGCAATAACAATTTGACGGTCTGTCCGTCCGGCGCTTCCAGTTGCGATTCGATGACAGGAAAATAGATTGGCAATCGTTCATTCAATATGTCCCGGTCTTTTTTTGGTAAGAGGACCATATCATCCCAATCCGTGATTCCCTGTTTATAAATATAATGAAAAATCTGGTCGGCACGAAACTTTTTCATTCCGTTCGCAACGAGAAATTCCTGTAATTCACCTTTCGTCATATCAAAAATATCGGCCATGTTATTCTCCTTTACGCAGCCGGGAAATGAAAAATCCATCCATATGATCCCGCTGCGGCAACAGCTGGATACAAGGACCGTCCTGTTTTATGTTGCAATAGTCACTGGCCCGTTCAAGATGGAACTCAGGATGACTGGCAAGAAAGGCTTCAACGATACGGATATTTTCATCATCATTCATCGTACATGTACTGTATACCAGTACGCCGCCCTTTTTAACACACTGCGCCGCATTTTCCAGCAGACGGTGCTGCAGCGCCGGTAACGTACGTAAATCGCTCAGGTTCTTACGCCATCTCAAATCGATTTTATGACGCAGGACCCCGAGGCCGGAGCACGGCGCATCGACGAGGACGCGGTCTGCCCGGTTCGCATACGATGAACCGATAGTGCAGGCATTCTGCAGGATTGTCCGTACATTCGTCAATCCCAGACGCCGGGCGTTATCCTCGATAAGCTTCAGTTTATGATTATAGATATCACCGCCGTAAACGACGCAGGTCGGGCCGCCCAGGGCAGCAATATGTGTTGTCTTGCCTCCCGGAGCCGCACAGAGATCGAATATCATCTCATGAGGCTGCGGATCCAATACGTGAGCAACCAGCTGGGATGGTTCATCCTGAATGATAGCCAGTCCCGTATCCAATACATCCAAATGACTGATGCTGGGAATATTCCTGAGGAAAATCCCTTCCGGCGAATACTGTGATTTTTCTGCCGTGATACCCTTTTCTTCCAGACGCTTTATCAAATCATCGCGGCTGATCTTACCCGTATTGGTACGCAGGCACAAATCGGGGATTTCATCAAAATAGCGGCACAAGGCAATGGTGTCCTCCTGACCGTATTTTTTGATCCATTCGCGTACCAGCCATTCCTGCTGATGATAGGTCAAAGAAATATGAGTTACCGCATCTTCTTCCAGCGTCGGCGGAACAAATTCACGACGACGGCGGATACTGTTGCGCAACATGGCATTGACGAATTTAGCCATGCCGTTATTACCGAATTTCCGGGCCAGTTTGACCGATTCATTGCAAGCCGCCGATTCGGGAACTTTGGTCATGCCGAATATCTGATATAATCCCATCCGGACGATGGCCAGACAAAGCGGATCTAATTTATTCAGTTTCCGCGTACTGATGTGTGAGATGATCCAATCCAGATAATTGAGATGCCGCAAAGTGCCGTAAACCAATTCGGTATAAAAACGTCGATCCCGGTCAGCCAGTTTATATTTCTGGATTTCTTTTGATACTTCTATATTACTATAGCCTTCATCTTTGCAAATAGTGACGAGGCTGTGAAACGCAATTTCACGTACATTCATAATTTTCTCCTGTAATCATTTGTAATAGATTCCGCAATGCTGTCAAATCCACGCCGGTATTGAAGCAGGGTCCGTTAGGGCGTTCGTTGAGAAGGCCCAGCACCGGCATAGGAGCAATATCTTCCATGCCGCTGATCAAATCCCGTTCGCAGGCAATGGCTACTACGATTTCAGGACGCGTATCTTTTACGATCTGACGCGCCAGCGTACCGCCCGTAGCTACGGCAAACGGTATCCCCATCGCCTGAGTCATAGACAATATATCCCCGATGGGACATTGCCCGCATTGATGGCAATTGGCGATATTACGGGTAATCTTATGCGGGCATTTATCCCATTGCAGGCAATGCGGTGCCAAGAGTAATACGCGCCGGGGCTGAAATTGCAAATGCCGCCGCAATACCAGATGATTCATAAAATAAATATATGCATCGCATACGGCCGTTTTCTTCCCCATCAAAGTCCCCTGCATCCTGACCAGGGGAAACAATACCCGTAAATAGGAACGCAAAAAGAACTGAATGGTATGTCCCCGAAACCAATCAGCATACGTACATAACCACAACAAACCATATAAACAGCCCAGACCAGCGATACAGATACTGCCGGCAGCCATTATCCATGGCTCGGCCAACGGCAGATACAGCCTGAGTCCCGGCTCCAGTAATTTGCCGCATAAAAACAGGACAGCTGCGGTACAAGCCGTTGCTGTCCCCGCCATATATAAGAATAGTCTGAATTGCCCTACACATACATTCACGGTAATCCCTCAACATCTATGAATCAAATCTGCTGGCCGATAGTCAGGGCATTTCCCTGTAAAAACTGTGCCACGGCCATGCGTTTACGGCTTTCAGGCTGTACTTCCCGGATACAAAGGGCCTGCCGTCCCGCCTGGACAGTAAAACTTTTGCGGGCTACGGCAATAACCGTGCCGGGTGCAACACCTTCGCTGCCATCCACTACGTCTGCCGACCAGATTTTCAGCCGTCTTCCCGCCAAGGTCGTAAACGCCCCCGGATGCGGGTCAAGCGTACGAATGAGCCGTTCAATGAGGACAGCATCCTGCGTCCAGTCAATACAGGCCGTTTCTTTGCCGATTTTTGCCGTATAGGTCGCCTGAGCTTCATCCTGCGGTACCGCTCCGGCTTCACACGCCGGTAAATCGGTTAATACATCCAGCAGTGTTTTCGCTCCGATAACCGAAAGCTTATCAAACAACGTACCCGTCGTTTCTTTGGCATCCAACGGAAGAACGGACGTCTTCAATATCTTACCGGTATCCATGCCTTCATCCAACAGCATGATGGTAACACCGCTCTCTGTTTCCCCGTTTTTGATGGCATACTGGATCGGTGCCGCGCCGCGGTATTTCGGCAGCAGCGAGCCATGTACATTCAGACAGCCATACTTCGGGATATCGAGAACTGCCTTGGGAAGGATTTTGCCATACGCAATGACAATAATGACATCCGGATGCAAATCAGCTATCGTTTTGATGGCATCTTCGCCGCGCATACTGTCCGGTTGAAAAACAGGTATCCCCAATGCCAGGGCTTTTTCCTTTACGGGAGAAAAAGTTACCTTTTTACCGCGTCCTCTTTGTTTATCCGGCTGCGATACGACAGCGGCAATATCATAGCCGGCATCATACAGTGACTGCAGCGACGGAACTGAAAAATCAGGCGTTCCCATAAAGACCATACGTAAAGGAGTCATTATTCTTCCACTTTCCGCAAGTTATCCGCTTTTTCAATAAATAAATGACCATATAAATGATCGATTTCATGCTGGAATATCCGGGCCAAAAATCCTTCCGGTTCGTAGATGACGGTCTTGCCATGACGATCCAGCGCTTTGACCTTGACTTTTTTATGACGGATAACCGTACCATAATATCCGGGAATGCTAAGGCATCCTTCTACACCCTTTTCGAGTTCCGGAGATTCTTCTAAAATAATCGGATTGATCAGTTCAATCAGGCCATTGCCATCATCGAGGACAATGATCTGTTCCGGCAAATCGACCTGCGGTCCTGCCAGTCCGACGCCTTCCGCATTATACATGGTTTCGGCCATGTCATCCAATATCCGTTTTGTATGTTTCGTAATATGATCAACAGGCTGTGCCGTCCCTTTCAAAACGGGCGCTCCTGCTTTTATAATTTTTAGTAGTGCCATGTTTTCACCTCAATATTAAATCATTGCATTTATTATATAACATATTTGTTGTAAATGATAGACATCATTTACAGGAACAGCCGCATCTTAAAACGCCGGATCCACATCAATGATTACGCCGTTTTTCCAGAATGCTGCCTGGCCACTCATATATTTTTTTATCGCTGACAGATCCGTCCCTTTGATCAGGATGATCAGCCGGTATTTATTGCGGATTTTTTTTATCACATCCGCAAACGGACCGATGATTTCCACCGCTGCTGCCGTTTCCTTTACCCAATTGTTTAGGAACGCTGTCAAATCATTCCCCCGCTGCCATAAGACGACTTCGTCTTCATCGGTGACCAAAATCTTGATGATATGATGGAACGGTGGATACAGCAATTCCTTGCGGAATGCGATTTCCTGCTTATAAAACGCTTCATAATCCTGATGCTGAGCACATTGGATGACGTAATGGTCCGGTGCATAGGTCTGCATGACGACGCGCCCCGGTATATCGCCACGGCCGGCCCGGCCGGCTGCCTGGGTCAATAACTGGAAGGTCCGTTCGCCGGCCCAATACGCCGGTAAATTCAGCAGACTGTCCGCAGATAAGATACCTACGGCACTGACATCGGCAAAATCATGACCTTTGGCTACCATCTGCGTCCCCAACAGGATATCGTATTCGTGGCGGCGAAAGGCTTCCACGATGTGGTCACCGCTGTTTTTGCGGCTTGTCGTATCCTGATCCAGCCGGATGATGCGGGCTTCCGGAAATAATTCCCGGAGCTGGTCTTCCACCTTTTCCGTCCCCGTACCGAAAAACTTGATATATTTGCTTCCGCACGCAGGACATACTGTCGGTACTTCTTTTTCGGCATCGCAATAATGACATTTCAAATGCTGTACATTCTTATGATACACCATGGCGACATCACAGGTATCGCATTTCACGACATAGCCGCATTTGCGGC
>JALCDF010000055.1 GCA_022641375.1 Megasphaera sp.
TTCTCATTTCTGTTAACGGTTTGGTGACAGGCGTGAAAATGGATTTAGGGGTAATTGGCACATAAATCTCAGATTGCAGGCCTTCAAATACAGTTATACTCATTAGACTGAGCTCCTCTCATCAGATTGCAGAATGTTTTCGTTCTGTCATGAGGCGTTTTTGTTCACGAATCGATTGGACGTATTTTTCCGTCGGGTCTTTATCAAACACTTCCGGATAGGACATGAGGAATCCCACTTCCTGCCCCACTTCCAAATCATATTGGGAAATGATCATCCGTTTAGGGATCCGCAGTTGTCCCAGGCGTCCTTTCAAATCGATTGCAACGCTGCCGTCATGTAATTCAACAATAATACCTTCATACATGCATTCACTGGACATGTATTTCAGTTCATGTTCTTGAGCCATTATCTTCATCTCCGTTTGTCCGGGAGAATTATGCTTCCGGTTCATATTTTTCCAGACGCTTCTTGCTCTTCGGCAATACTTGTTCATTATCCACTAGGGAAATTTTCTGTCCCGTCTGTTTCTCGATTACTTCGACGTTATTGAGTTTGACATTGGGATTCCACTTACGTTCGGCTTCTTTGATCGTGCCGCCGCCCAGTAAGGTCTTCAGCATAGCCAGTTGGCGGATGGCATCTTCCTTGCATAACGTATTGTTACCGAAAATTTCATTTTCAATGCCCTGCTTTGATTTGTTGTTATCACACATGGCGCCCATGTATGTATTACCGACGACCAGTGCGCCCTGCATGGCACAGTATGAGGCTCCGACTACTTTTACGCCTCGTTTGCCGATTTGTTCGATATGGGAAGCAAAATCCACATGATTGTTACCAAATCCTTCGGTGGTCACGATAGCTCCATCTATCCCCATGGATTCTACCGTCTGGCCGACGCGGCGGGATACATAGAATTTGTCCGTGTTCGCCTGCGGCGATCCTACCAGCATGACTCCTACCAGGTCGATTTCTTCGTCACGCATAGCCTGATGTACCAGGGGTTCCCGCCAGTAATGACGGGATGTTTCTTTCGATGCCGGACCGATACAGGTGAGGGCATGGATACCACCGTCCACCAATTCCAACGGATTCAGCATGACCGGCAGATTGCCGAGATCTACGTTCGGTTTGGCCCCCAATGTCCCCACCGGTTCGACCGGCAGGATCAGGTTGTCATGCATCGCTCCCTGTCCCATGATTTCTTTGACAATCAGGACTTTCGGCTTGCCGGGATGACGATATTGAACTATTTCTTCTTTTTCTGTTACTAAGGATTCATCAGCCTCTTTAATCGCTTTCCGTATTTCTTCACAAATATAATCCGATGCCCTGTGAGCTGCTAAGGGACCGGGGCGTTCCATGTTAGCTTTTTCCCGGATGGTGACATTGGTCTTGATGAAGATTTCACCTTTATCCGGTGCGCCCGGACGGCCCCACATGATATTGCGGTCCATTTCGCCTTCACAGGACCCGAATTCACCTATTTGTACTCCGGAATGATCTGTACCGGTGACCATGAAGATGACACCGTCCAATACGCGGGTAACTCCTTCACCTAATTCGCCTTCCATCTTGGCGGCAATAGGCTGTACATCCATAATCGTATTACTGTACTCACCATAACGGTCTTCGGTAATGATATCCAATGCTATGGATTCGACGAGTTCCTGCGAATCGACAGCTTCTTCACAAAGTCCTTGTTTACGAATTGTCAATGTCGTTCCTTCGATTTTAGTTTCATCGCCTAAAACGACTTTTTCAATTTTTAAATGGTCGTGACGAAGTTCACGTATTTTGACAGCTGGTTCTTCTTTTTCCTCTGTCGAAACAGCGCCTCCTGTCGTACCGACCGGTGAAAGTGCCTGTCCGGCCGCAGCTGTATCGGCTGCTGTCGGAACTGCCATCCCGCCTATACTCAAGGGGATTTCAAGGTCGATGCCTTTCCCTTTGGCAATATGAATCCGGACTACACTGCCGGATGCCATTGCGGACGGAACGATATGCTGCGCAGCCGGCGCCGGTTGAACCGCTGCTGCGGCTTCTGCCGGTGCTGCGGCAGGTTCGGCTGATGCAGTTTCAGCCGGTATTTCTTCAGTTTCTTCCTGGATACCGTCAACCATATCGGCTGTAAGCGGTACTAAAGAATCCGCCGTTGTATTCAGAGCTGCCCCAATAACCTGTCCTATTTTCAATACGTTATCGGGAATCGTTAATAAACCAGAATCTTCCAAATCCGGGAATATCGTGGGATCTTCCAGATTGGATGATTGTAATACAGTACCTGCTTCGGTACGGCAACACAATACTGCCGGGTCCTTTGCATGGTCTTTAGCCATTTCTGCTGTTATAGACATGTAAATTCCTCCTGATGTAACTAAAGTCTAATCTGATGGCAATTTACGATACAGCTTATGGCCGTCGGCCCGCAGTACATGATCAGTATGATGATAAACCGGAACTCCTAACCTAGGAGCTACACCCATGACGGTGTTCGTTCACTCGGAACAAGTCCCGACCACCAGGACCTGAGCCCCTGCCCGTTTCAATGCAATGACCTTTTCCGCCTGCCCCGGGCACACACCCGGTAAGCCACATCTGTATCGGCCATTTACTTCAACCATTCTCTTGCACATTTCCCTGGCGACTACCCTGGCACCCATATATTCCGCTACATGCGTGAGACGTTCTTCAGAACCGCCGCATTCGCAAATTAAGATACCGACATCCCGTTTTTCCTGTGGGAAGGGCATCGCGACTAAAAATGCACCACAATTCTTTGCAACCAGCGAATCTTCCGTACCGGCTCTGCCGGTCTGCGGTCCGCCTACGACGATTTCACCATGGGGTTTGATATATCCGCCGGCCCGTTCAATCAATTCACCCGCCGTGGTTCCGATAGGAACATTGACAAATACGGATTCTTTCCGCTGTACCCGTCCTGATACGGTAAGGTCTTTATCAATAGCCGGTTTCCGGTCTTCGATGGCTTCAGCGACATGCTTGATCGTTTCTACATTATCAATGCAGGCGCCGACGGTACCCGGAAGCTGGCCCGGTTCCAATTCGATGCCCATCACTTCCCTGACAATGACTCGTTCGTCACCGGCAGGATACATATCCGGAAGACGGTATATATCGATGTCCGGTTCGTGCAGGACGGCTTTGATCAAGGCGATGACCGCCTTTTTATGTTTCGGTTTGATGGCGATGTACGCCTTTGGTGCCTTAGTGATTTCCATGCAGTATTTGATGCCGCGTACCAGCTGGTCCGCATGTTCTTCCACTTGTTTGATATTGTGACAGAGCAACGGCTCGCATTCAGCAGCGTTGGCGATAAATACGCCCGTCGGTATTTCCGTCTTCAGCTTTACCGCTGTCGGGAATCCGGCGCCGCCGGCACCAACGACGCCAGCAGCAGCTATCATTTCCAGCTTCGTTTCGCTTGCCGGAATCGGTACATACAAAGTGAAATCCTGCCGGCTGTCTGCATCCATGACGATGCAGGTATCCGTCACCTCGGTGATGGTACCGCTGTAACTGGCGTGAATATTGGCACCCAGACCGTGCGGGACGGCGATTAACTGCCCCCGTTGCACGGAGTCCCCGATGCGAATGACAGGTTGACAAGGACCGCCAACATGTTGTTTCAATGGCAACACGATTTTTTTCATTTTCTCACCCCCTTCCTGTGATAAGATATAAAACGATAAAACAGCACCCTGCCGTGAGCATTTTAATCCACCCGAGAACCTGCAAGGTCACGTTCAGTATAAAAGAACGGCCGGTTGAACAAAATAGGAAACCTTGACTTACTCTTGAATGCAACATTTCAAACTTTTTTCAAGAGTGTTTACTATTTCCCTTACAGCCTATATAATTTAACATATATGCAGAATGACATTTATAGTAAATACATTGCGAAAGGATTTTGATATGAAAATTGCAAATTATGCAGCTGCCTTAAAAAAGCTAATCAAATTTACAAAAGCAAAATCTACCAACCTCGCTGATTATGTAGGATATGACTTGTCGTATATCAGTAAGTGGAGTGGCGGAGCCAAATTACCGTCTTCCCGTTCCGTAGAACGAATCAACAGCGAAATGGGCAGGTATTTTGCCGATTTGATCCGTACGCAGGGAAACGAAGCACTTTTCTTCCGGATTTTTGCTATCGATGCCCATACGGATGACCTTCCTTTTGCCATCGCGCAATACCTTGCCAGTGCGTACAGGGCTTCGTTGCAAAAAAATCCCCTGCCGGCCGCTGAAAATAAATCTACCGTCCACATTATTACCGGCTCCAATGATACGGCCCAGTTTTTATCGACGGTATTCGATAACTATCTCAAGACGCTGACCGGCCATCAGGATATTCTTATTTACGGTGAATTCTGTGCCTTATATGATGCCGGGTTCTGGCAATATCTGGATACGAATGTGGACACTCCGGACCTGCAGATAACCGTCGGCCTGGACCGGGACAAGCTGGAACAACATACGGAATACGTCCAGGCCATATATCACATCTTGAATAAAAACCTGAATATGGATTTTACCTTTTACGATATCCACGACATGGAATATGCCAATCTGATCATTGTGAAAGATGCCTTTGTCATCCAATATGCCCTTCTTCCCTCCCGGGGATTCACCTTGTGTACGTATATCGAAAATCAGTCGTACGTCCGGGATATCTATGGCAAGTTCAATCTGGAAAACACGAACAAGACTGCTCTCCTGACGAGTGTCCAATCCCTCTGGATGGTCGACCGGGGATATCGTATCTCCTTTTATGCTGCCAGCAAGTTTTTGTTTTTTTTGACCAACGGCTTTGAATATCTTCTCCCTCCGGAAGTATTTGACCATATCATTCATCAGGCCGCCCCGGAACAGGTCCCGGCCATCGAACGGCTCCGAATTACCTGGGAAGAAATCCTGCTCATGGCCAATATGACCATCATCGCCCCTTCTTCATCGCTGATCCGCTATCTGGAATCAGGATGCATCGATTTGACGGACATGATCTACACCCTGGATCCGGATGAACGGAAAAAACATATCCTGTACGTGCTGGAGCTGATGAAACAAAAAAATAATCTGTCCATCGGCATGCTGAGCCAGGCAGGAAACGCATCCATCTTCCAGGAAGCCAATCTGGCATTCTATTCAAATTACAAGACGGGTTTCTTCAAGAAAAATCCGCTGCACATCGAAAGCGAAACCAATTCGTTTTATGTCATCCTGGACAAGCGTCTCCATACCATCTTTTTGAATTTCTTCCTTCATTTACAGGAATTACCACAATACTACGAATATAAAGAACCGGAGCTGACACAAAAGCTGGCCCTTTACAAACCGCTGCTTGAAAAAATCCTGTCCTTTACATAATATCCCGGATACCAAAACGGTCCGCATACCCTTTATCCAAGGCGTATGCGGACCGTTTGCCGTTGCGGCAATGGCAAATTACAGCCGTTCCGTTCCTGATACGGATACAAAAAATGAGACTGTCGAAAATGATATTTTTTCGACAGTCTCATCAAAAGAGATATTAACTAATTAACTAAAAAAATATACTAACCATACAAGGATAGCTATGATCAACAGCTTCCATGGAAAGGAAGTATTCGGACGAGCTGACTGCTGCGAAGCGGCCGGCTCGTTCGTCGTTTCTGCCGGCGGCACGGGAGTACTACCGCTGCGGATAACATCCCTGAGATAAATCTTTTGGGGATATGCCGCAATCTTACAGCCGCAGGTCGGACAGAATTCTTCTTCCCGCTGATCATATTCACTGCCACAGAACGGACAATGTTTGGGTACAAAACTACCGCATTCCGGGCAGTCATCTTCATCATCGGATACATAGAACCAACCGCAATCCGGACATTCTCTGTAATCCATATCAAATCATCTCGCTAATCGATTTTCAAATATTGGCCTTCTATCGTGGCTCCCATACCGAAATATCCGTTCCATGCCCCCGATACGAACCGGACGACGGCAAAATCCCGGAACGGCAGGATTTCAAATACATGCGGTGCGGCGCTGTTTTTGCCAGTATCGAGACGGCAAATGATGCGGCCGTCCCGGACCGTACATTCCTTATCGGTCACGATTGCCATGTTAAACGCCGGTGCTGCCGTATTAGAAGATATGGAGCACATCAATTTCCCATCGCGTTTGAACAACTTCAGCGTACCGCCGCCACAATTTTCCCCATAGGAATACCGATATGTACCCAGACAATCGGCTGCCGTGCTATCCCAGGAAAATACGGGAGGCGTATCCATGCTGTGATTGCTCAGGGAAACGGTGTACCGATTACCTTCTATATACACATAGCTGCCATTCTTGTTCGTGACGATTGACGGTGCCCGCCAATGTCCTTCAAATCCGCCGGCGGCAGTCACGTTGCCGTCAACATCCCCGGTATGTTCCCCGTTAGCAGCCATTTCGGCAAAAGAAAATGCTTCCTGCCCATCGGTATAGTGGATCACTCTTCCCAATAACCGGATAGGCGTCTGTGCCGCCGTATTTGTATATACCAGACTTCCCTGCAGTATAGAATCCTTCTCTTCCAAATTCACCGTAATCGGGTAGTTCTCGTGAATCAATCCGCTCCAATGATACGCCTTCACGGCTTCTTGTGAATCCGGAACGGGAATCACCGCTTCCCCGGCTACCGGTTTTTGCACTGCCGCCTGCTGTATAACCGGCGTCTGGGCCGGCACCTGATTATCTGCCTGACATCCGGTCAGGCCTCCCAGGCTGCCGACGGTTACCGCTAACGCCAACGTCATCCATATGTTTTTCGACATGTAAAACCCCTCCTTTTTATACCAGCTCTCTCCCTAATGCCGCACACCGTTCCAATCCGTCCGTATCTTTGATATCGCCCTTGGCCGCTACGCCGGGGACCACAACGATACCGCGGATATCCCAGCCTTCAAAACCGGCAATCAGTTTGTATGTCGTAAGCAGTCCCGCAAAAGACTCTTCCCCTTTATCTTCTCCGCAGGTCAGCAGATAGCTTTCCTTGATGGGAAGCTTCCGGTTGCCGATATGATAGGCATAGATTTTATCAATAGCTGCCTTCAGCTGCGATGGAAAATTATACCAATATAACGGTGTAGCCAGCACCAGTACATCCGCCTGTTCCAAGAGTTCCGCCAATTCATTGAAATCCGGATCGAAATTACAGGGTTTCCCCTTGTGGAAACAAGTCTTACAATCTATGCAGCCCGTCAAATGCTTGGAACCGACGTTCCATTTTGTTAGCGTATGACCGTTTTTAGCAGCTGCCGTTATAAACGCATCCGCCATTAAATCACTGTTGCCACCTTTACGGGCGCTTCCCGTCAGGACCAATATATGTTTTGCCACGATGAACACCTCGTATTATTCTGCAGTAATGGTATCAATCAACGCTTCTATATCAATTTTATTATAGCATAGTGATATTTCATAATCTATATATAAGCCTGTCCGGCGTATATTATATATCGTTTTATAGAGGGGTTCGTTGTTGGAGGGGTTCGTTGTTGGTTGTTAGTTCTTAGAAGGGCGGTTGTTAAAAAATTGTTTTTCTTTCCTAACAACCAAGAACCGCACTTCCAATAACGAACAACTTCCTTCATCCGAATGGGCGACGATGCTTTGGTGCATAGACTTTCATGCCTATATAGTTTATAATATAAGCATGAAAGTCGGTGGTATCATGAATAACGTAAAAGATTTTATGGATAAGTCCGGTCTCCTCATTACTAAAAATGCTATAAAAAATGGTATTAAAAAAGATACTTTTTATAACTTTATTAAAAAAAATCACTTTGAAAAAATTGCACAAGGTATATACGCATCCTCGGAAACCTGGGTAGACGAAGCTTTTATACTGAACCAACAATGTCCGCAAGCAATATTCTCTCATGATGAAGCATTATTTTACCATGAATTAATTGATCGCGAACCCTTACAACAAACTGTCACCATATATTCCGGATATAACACACACAGATTATCCGCCTCGGGTGTCAAGGTCTTTACCGTAAAAAAAGAGTTATTAACTATCGGCAAGATTACCTATCAAAATTCATTTGGACATACCATTCCGGTATACGATTTAGAAAGAACCATATGTGATCTTATCCGGAACCGGAACTCATTCGAAATCCAAGATTTCCAGTCTGCATTAAAGAATTATATAGCCCGGACAGATAAAAATCTAAATACCCTCATGGAATATGCAAAGCTGTTTCGTGTAGACAACATCATCAGGAAATATATGGAGGTGCTCCTCTAATGAAAATTACCTCAGAACAATTAAAGGGACGGATAAAAAATCTGGCTAGACAAAATCATGCAGATGCCAGAACTTTGATTCGTATTTTTATGATGGAACGTTTTTTAGAAAGAATTGCAGTTTCGAAATATAGGGATAACTTCATCATTAAAGGGGGATTCCTGGTAACTTCAATGATTGGTGTTGCCCTCCGTTCAACAATGGATATTGACACCAGCATCAAAAATTTAAATCTTTCTGAAAACGATATTCAACAAATCATTGTAAATGTAAGTAAAATAGACCTACAGGATAATGCTACCTTTAACATAAAAAAAGTTAAACATATCATGGACGAAATGGAATATCCGGGAATTCGTGTTACAATGAATGCATTTTGGAGCAAACTAATCATCCCTCTAAAAATTGATATTTCAACTGGCGAGTTATTACCCCAAGGGAAATTCTTCATGAATATCCCCTCATGATGGAAGACCGTTCCATAGCATTATGGTCGTACAACCTGGAAACTCTATTAGCCAAAAAACTTCAAACAATTTTAGCCAGAGGCGTATTAAATACTCGAATGCGAGATTTTTATGATTTGTATGAACTGTCATATATTTACGCAGATACAATAAATCAACAAACATTAAAATCAGCATTTCAGGCAACATGTAATAAAAGAAATTCTCTCAAATTTCTGTCAGATGGTACTCATATAATTAAAACCATTAGCCAAGAACGGGCTCTTGCCAATCTTTGGAAATCATATCAGAAAAAATTCAACTATGCATCAGGAATTTCTTATGAAGAAATAATTCAAAGCGTAGATCAGCTTTGGAAAATCGTACGATAGAAGCAACACATTTCTACTACGTTTTTTGTCTGTCTGATTTATACTTTTTCTATCGCCTTTCAATCCCGAAACCCACAGCATTCCGAACTGCCCGTTCTTCTGACCGTGAATTTGGCACCATCCGTACTGTTGCCAGCTGAATCCGAAAAGAAAACCCATTCTTGCCATGTTATGCAAACCCACGCCCTTATCCTAACGAATATGGGCGCCTTTTCTTTGAGGACGAAGCGGCAACAATAGGATGGGGCCATCTGAACGGACAGGAGGACGGGCAGCGACCACCTCTTTCTTCGCAGAACAACAAAACGGTTGCCCGTTATTGGTTTTTTTACACCAACAACGAACAACCGTTTTTCTGTCAATCAGCACTTATTTTTTCACATCATCCCGCATCGGACGCTGTGTCGTCATTGCGCTGACGCGTCAATCTGATGTTCATAGATATCGACCCGGCAGTTTGCTTACCATCCCTCATCGGTATCGTTGCTTTAGACCGATGCCGGTTCGACGGCCTTTTCTTTCTTCGGTCCGCCAAAGGCCCACCGCAGTCCGAGATTGACCTGCCATTTTTTGTTGATGTCAGCACCGAACGTCTTCAATACGTCACCATACAGATAGGTGCTGTCATTCATCTTCAGGTTCGCCCCGAAGCCTGCTTCGAACCACGTATCCTTATGGTCGCCATCATAATACATATTTTGCGTATCGTAATTCAGGTGCATATCTCCGTCACCGGCAAATTCATGATACACATTAGCCTTGAAATAGAAGTCCTTGTCATCGTTGATCTTGCGTCCTACGACAAACCCAGCACGTCCCAACAGGCTGTCAATACTGTCACGGTTCACGTCTACACCACGGTCAGTCGTGAAGTCTCCGCCCCGCATATGTCCATAGACAAGCTGGGCCTGTGGTTCAATGAACCAGCCATTGTCATGGCGGAACGTCTTGCCCAGTTCATAGCTGAGGCTGTAACACCATGTAGAATAATCCAGTGAATCCGGATATGTCCCATACGTATCCATTTCTGCTTTTACTTTCCCAGCCCGCAGAATCCAGTCGTTGTAGAAGCCGCTGTCGTGATACGTCGTACCGTACAGGCTCAGGCCCAGTCCCGTATCATCACTGCTGCCATCGGTAACATCATAGGAGGCCTTGTCATAATCGATAGCCAGGCCATACGCCGTATGGCCGCTCTTTTTATCATAGCCCGCCTGATACATCTGATAATTCCCATCATACAGGTCCGCATTCATCTTGCCGGCTTTGATCCGGGCCCAGGCACCGGAAACATCTTCGCCGCCGTAGCGCAGGTCACCCAGCCGCTTGCGCAGTGTATCATCCAACAGGGTGTTGCGCCAGAATCCATAGAGCGAGTCCACCGTCCCCAGAACGCCTTCCGTCGAAGGATTCGGCTTAGCTGCCAGCATCGTCAGATACCAGTTATTTCCTTCCAGATTTTCAATGGTCGGTGTCGTTTCCCACAAACCGCCTGTATCCAGCGTCTTGCCGGCAAAAGTATAATTACCTGATTCATCCGTTGCTACTAATAACTGTTTAGGACCGGTTACAATGTTCCCCGTATCCAAGCTGGCATCATACACGGTAATATATTGGGTACTGCCGGCTTCACCGGTCGTGACGTTGATCTTATCGCCATCGGTCTGACTAGCCAAATCCGTCGCAATGTTGAATACACCGCCATTACCGGACAGAGTACCTATATCCAGCGTACGATATGTATTCCGGTTGCCGTCCCAGAGCAGATTGACAACGCCGCCATCATACAGCTTCAGTGCGTCTGCGCTCCGGGTATCCACGGTATTCGATTTTACATTGATAGTTGCGGCATTAGCATCCGTATTGACTACGCAATCGGTTCCATTGGTATTGTCATAGACCGGCCGCCACTCAGCTCCGTTACTGATGCTGATTTCGTTATCACCCGTACCATCACCGTCTATGATATTCCCTTGCAGATAGGATCCGGCCGTGTCCAAAACAAGTTTGTTCACGCCGGCAGAAGTCGCATAAACATCACCAGACAGTATCTTTGTCTTACCCGTACTGCTCACGTCATTG
>JALCDF010000056.1 GCA_022641375.1 Megasphaera sp.
CTTGCGATATCGAGTGGGCGAATGAAGAACGGCCGGATTTCATCGGCCTTGTCTTTGCCGGCCAAAAGCGGCGCGTATCGGATGAACTGGCCGGCGAATTGAGAAGACTGTTAAGGAAGGATATCCCGGCGGTAGGGGTATTCGTCAACGATACGGTGGAACACATCGCGTCTCTGGTCCAACAAGGAACGATACAGCTCGTTCAGCTCCATGGACAGGAAGATGAGGCCTATATGAAAGAGCTGCGACATCGTGTCGATGTGCCGCTGATCAAGGCTTTTTCCATCGATACGCCGGCCGATATCGACAGGGCCAGGGCCAGCAGCGCTGACTATATCCTGGTCGATCACGGTGCCGGCGGTACCGGCCAGACGTTTGACTGGCGGCTTCTTGAAGAACTGCGGCGCGAGTGCTTTTTAGCCGGTGGTTTGAATCCGGACAACGCGGCGGCAGCCGTACGGTTACGGCCATATGCTGTCGATGTGAGCAGCGGTATCGAAACCGATGGCGTAAAAGATAGAAATAAAATAAGAAAATTTATGGTACAAGTACGACGAGTGCAACAGGAGGGAATATAAATGAGAACAGGAAGATTTGGCCCCTTTGGTGGTCAGTATATACCGGAAACATTGATGAATGAAATACACCGCTTGGAAAAAGCATACGATTTTTATAAGAACGATGCATCATTCCAGGCAGAATTGAAAGATTTGCTTGATAATTATGCCAACCGGCCGTCTATGCTGTATTATGCCGGCAAGATGACCGAAGATCTGGGCGGCGCCAAGATTTATTTGAAACGGGAAGACTTAAATCATACGGGCGCTCATAAAATCAATAATGCCTTAGGACAGTGCCTGCTGGCCAAGAAAATGGGCAAGACCCGCGTCATCGCTGAAACAGGGGCGGGGCAGCATGGGGTAGCCACGGCGACGGCAGCTGCTTTTATGGGTCTTGAATGTGAAGTATTCATGGGTGAAGAAGATACGAAGCGGCAGGCATTGAATGTATACCGCATGGAACTGCTGGGAGCGAAAGTACATGCCGTCAAGACTGGCACCCGGGTCCTGAAAGATGCCGTTAATGAAGCGATGCGCGAATGGGTCGGCCGGGTAGCTGATACCCATTATGTCATCGGTTCCACCATGGGACCGCATCCATTTCCCATGATGGTTCGTGATTTCCAGTCGGTCATCAGCAGGGAAGCCCGTCAGCAAATCCTTGAACGGGAAGGGCGCTTGCCGAATATCGTCATGGCGTGTGTTGGCGGTGGATCCAATGCAATGGGAATGTTCTATAATTTCATCAATGATAAAGACGTAAAATTAATCGGTTGTGAAGCGGCCGGTCTGGGCGTGGATACACCCAAACATGCGGCAACCATGACCAAGGGGTCTGTCGGTATTTTCCATGGCATGAAATCCTTGTTCTGCCAGAATGATCAGGGGCAGATCGATGAAGTATATTCAATTTCCGCAGGACTTGATTATCCGGGTATCGGGCCGGAACATGCGTATCTCCATGATATCGGCCGGGCTCAGTATATTCCGGTCAAGGACAATGAAGCCGTCGAAGCGTTTGAATATTTAGCCCGTACGGAAGGCATCATTTGTGCCATCGAAAGTGCTCATGCCGTCTATCAGGCCATGCAAATCGCACCGAAAATGAATAAAGATGATATTATCATTGTTTGTTTGTCCGGCCGCGGCGACAAAGACGTGGCAGCCATCGCAAGATATAGAGGGAGGAATTTGCATGAGTAAGATCGGCAATGCATTTAAAAACGGCAAGGCATTTATCGGGTTCCTGACAGGCGGAGACCCGTCTATCGAAAAAAGTTGTGAATTTATCCGGACGATGGAACGGGCCGGTGCTGATTTAGTGGAAATAGGAATTCCTTTTTCTGATCCTATCGCCGAAGGCGTCGTGATCCAGGAAGCCAATATTCGGGCGTTATCTCAAAATACACGCCTGGAAGATGTATTCCGGCTGGTGGAAATGGTACGTAAAGAATCTCAGATTCCCTTGGTATTCCTGACGTATGTCAATCCTATCTATAATTATGGCAAAGACACTTTCTTTGCCAAATGTCAGGAAATAGGTCTGGACGGCGTCATTATTCCTGATATGCCCTATGAAGAACGGAATGAATGTGCGGCGGAAGCCAAGGCCCATGGGGTGGATATCATTTCGATGATTGCGCCGACATCGCATGACCGGATCAAAGAAATCGCAGCTGTCGGTGAAGGATTCTTATATATTGTATCTTCGCTCGGGGTTACGGGGACACGCAGCAAAATCACGACCGATCTCAAAGAAATCGTCGACTTGGCGCACACCGTTACGGATGTGCCTTGCGCGGTAGGATTTGGCATCAATACGCCGGATCAGGCTGAAAATATTGCCAAACAGGCGGATGGGGTCATCGTCGGCAGTGCCATCGTCAAGATTATCGCTAAATACGGCGATGATGCGGCTCCGCATATTTATGATTACGTCAAGGCGATGAAAGAAGCGACGATGAAGGGGAACTAATCCCGCATATCAGAAAATGAAAACGTCCTTATAGACCGGAGATGTAAGCATGTACGTACATCTCCTTGTCTGAAAGGACGTTTTTTAAAAGATTTTGCATACGAAAAAGGCCGATACCCCACAGTACATATGTGTATCGGCCTTCTACGTTATAGGATTCATACTCAATTCTCTCTTTTTGGTTCTGGTATCTTTAACCTCACAAAAATACGTACACGTTCGCAGTTACAATCTTACTACAACTTTCTTGATTACTGTAACATATTTCGAAAAGCTCGAAGAACTTAGATCTTGAAAAGTTAGTTCATACTGTTCATCGACGAACCTAATACGTGACTCCTCCTATTCTACATTATTTAGTTGTACACGACTAACGCGATGAAAACCAAGTCTGCAGTACTTTTGTTTTCAATACTATGGCCTTTCCCATCGGGTGTATAAGTAACATCACCTGCTTTGACGGTCCGGATAGATCCGTTGTCGTCATATTCGCCCTCACCTGAAAGGATATAATACGCTTCCGCGTCACCGTGGTGAATGTGATAGCCCAAAGAACATCCCGGTTCAATCGTCATTTTCGCAAACACACGATTTTTTCTATACATCTGGTCTTCCGTAAGAAATTGTTGTCGTAACACGTGTCCCTTACCACCAGCCATGTTCTCGATCCGTTCACAGCCCATTGGACTCACCTCTTTCTGAATGCTTTCGCATTTCTTGGTTTCATTATAGCATGAAAAATATAAAATGTCATGCCATAATGGTAAAAACATTATGCTTTTTAGTCAATATATTTTAAGATATAAAGCGAAATGAACATAGCTCTATTGTCAGGAGAAATGGGATAGGTGATTCGGGGAAGCAGTATGCTGCAGCGTAATCCCTTCTTGTAAACTATTCTACTGATGTATATAATAGAGGTATTCGATTCGTTGAATACCATGAAAGAAAACCCTTGTCATAAGAGTGGAGCTGATACCATGAAAGATATACAAAATTTATCCGATACGCGCGGTATTGATATACAGAAGGTGGGTGTGACCGATGTACATCTGCCATTTTTGATCCGGGAAAAGAGCGGTGGTTTCCAGTCCGTGCTGGCGAATATACAAGTTACTGTAAGCCTGCCGAATCAATATAAGGGGACCCATATGAGCCGTTTTGTGGAAGTATTGAATGAATGGCGGCAGAAAGCGGTATCCTTGCGGGAAATCAGGCTGATTTTAGAGGATATCATCCAACGGCTGGATGCCAGGGAAGGACATCTGGAAATCGCCTTTAAATATTTCATTGAAAAAGAAGCGCCGGTCAGTCATTTGAAAAGCGTCCTGGATTATGATATTGTCTTTTCCGGAAATCTGACAGCCGCAGGGAAATTCGATGCGATCTTGTCCGTGACGGTGCCATTTACATCGCTCTGCCCGTGCAGCAAAGCCATTTCTGATGGCGGTGCCCATAATCAGCGCAGCATGATGAAAGCCAGCGTCCGGTTCGTACCGCCGCAGTTCGAATGGATCGAAGATCTGGTGCATGTCATGGAAAGCCAGGCCAGTTCCCCGGTATATTCCTTGTTGAAACGGGAAGATGAAAAATATGTGACCGAAGCGGCGTATAATAACCCTAAATTCGTGGAAGATACGATTCGTGATCTGGTATTGGCCTTTCGTAAGATAAAGAGTATCCGCTGGTTCGATGTGGAATGTAAAAATTTTGAATCCATTCACAACCACAATGCGTATGCCCGTCACTCTGAATATACGCAGCCGGCTGGGGAGAAATGAGATGGAACGGGTAGAAGCAATCCGGACACATGAATTATACCGGACATATTACAGTGATTTGCAGCAATGTGAAGCCGGCCGTATTTTTTGCCGGCATGATATGAGCCATTTTCTGGATGTAGCCCGCATTGCCTATATCCTGGATTTGGAACAGAGAATGGGAATTTCCCGGGAAGTAATTTATGCAGCGGCCCTGCTCCATGATATAGGCCGGGCTTTGGAATACCGGCAGGGTATTCCCCATGCGGAAGCGGGCGTGGCTATTGCGGCAAAAATATTGACGACGCTGCCGGCGGCGATACAATTCACGCAAATAGAAAGAAAAGATATCCTTGCTGCCATTGAAACGCACCGGGGACAGGACGAAAAAGAAAAATCAACGGTATTATCCGGACTGATTCAACAAGCCGACCATCTTTCGCGGCAATGCTATCTCTGTCATGTCCGCGATGCATGCAAATGGAATACGGAAAAAATGAATGTAAAGATACATATATAAAAAGAATGTCCAATTTTAGGAGATATGTAAAAAGCCATACAGAAAGGCTATAGGGAGCCTTTTTGTATGGCTTTTAGCATGGCGGTCGATTATACGTTGCCGATGTACACCGTGGACAAGTGCTGCCGTGCTTTGTTTGCCAGAGCATATAATGTATCCAACGGCGTCGGCGGCGTATCCATGTGATACCGGGGAAAATAACGGGTAATGTGCAGGGGGATGTCCGGGCTGATAGAAGCGAGCCAGGCGGCTTCTCTGTCCATATCGTCGATACGGTCGTTTTCACCGGGGATGATCAGGGTCGTTACTTCCACATGAGATGAGGCGGCGGCCAGGCGGATGGTACGCAGTACCGGAGCGAGCGTACCTTTACACAGCGTATAATAGAACTTGTCCTGAAATGCCTTCAAATCAATATTCCAGGCATCTATATACGGCAGCAGGGCTTGTAAGGGTTTTTCTTCTATGTAACCGTTGGTGACCATGACGTTCAGCAGTCCGGCAGCGTGGATGAGAGGTGCTGTATGACTGATGAATTCATACCATACAGTCGGTTCATTATAGGTATAGGCAAGGCCGATGTTGTCGTTTTTCTTTTCGCGCAGGGCCAGCGATACGGCTTCTTGCGGCGTAATTTCCTGAAATATGGCCTGCTCCTGGGAAATCTGCCAGTTTTGGCAGAAGGAACAGGCTAAATTACAGCCCCATGAACCCAGGGACAGGATTTGATGGCCGGGATGAAAACGGCGTAATGGTTTTTTTTCGACGGGATCCAGGGCGGCAGAGGTGCATTGGCCGTAATTGAGCGATGTCAACATGCCGTCCTTGTTATAGCGGCAGCGGCATCTGCCGCTGTTTCCGGAGATTATATGGCAATGGTGCGGGCAGAGTTGACAGGTAACAGCGAGGGTATCCTGTCTTGTATAATATAAGGCTTCCATATATGTTTCGCCACCCTTTGTGTAAAGAACGTATCGGGAAAGAAGATATTATTTTGTGGCTATTTGTAACGGGTAACGGTAAAACGATACAAATCCGGACGGACTTGCGGTGGAATACCGGCTTTTTGCTTGGCGATGTCAATTTGCTGCTGTACGGTATCTACGCCGTCCAGATCCGGCAGGAGCAATCCCGTCTGGGCATGGCTCATGACGATGACGCCATATTTTTTAGGGTCCAGGTCCTGAGGAGAGGATACGGATTCAGGAGAGCCCAGTACATCGACGGAGATATCCAGCGAATCCAGTTCATCCAGGCTTACGGGATAGAAACGAGGATCCCGTGTGGCAGCGGATACGGCATTGTGGATGATTTCGCTGGCAATATTCGTCTGCATGGGCAGGAACGTGCCGATGCAGCCTCTTAGATTACTGCCTTTATGAAGGGATACGAATGCGCCGGCCCGTTCCTGTAATTCTTCAGGCAAATTCGTGGGTATCGACATCATATGATGGTGATGGAGATAAAACGAAATACTTTGCCGGGCGAGGCGGATGCGGATATCGGTTAGGGCCCGTTCATCATGGGGCTGTCCGCCGTCACGCAGATATAAGGCTACACCATAACCGACGCCGAACGGTCCCTCATACGAGTAGACCGGCATAGCCTGCGGACTGTTTCCCAAGGCGCCGAAAAGAAAATAGACGGAAGGCAGACCGCACATACCGGCTTCCTCGATGAGGGCAGCACTCATGGTATCCAGGACGGCGGCATCCTGTCGCTTTAATGCAGTCATGACGGTCCTGTCAAAGATTTCACCGCTGGGAGAATAACCATTGGGAGAGCCCTTTAAAAGACGGTGGGATAAATCGCCAGACGCGATGATGGCAATGCGGCGGCCGGCTTTTTCAGCAGCCTTGACGACAAGCTTGCCTAATACCATCATGGCGTCATACGAATCAAAACGAGGTGCCATCAGCACAATAGAACCGGTAAAACCCGCTTTGCGCAGATAATAGAGAGGGACAAAAGCACCCTGATCGAGGAAAATGGCATGGCCGTATTTTTCACCCCATTTATTGTCGATGCGATATAATGGGGTCAGTCCATCGGCCTGATGAATGATTTCTTCGGCCAGATCCATATCGGTGGGCCATTCCATAGCCAGTTCGGGATATCCATAATTTCCCAGATTTCCGTATATACGCGGTTCAGGGAAAATAGCGGCACCGTCAGGGAACACATAATTATGAGGGGAAATGATGACAATCGTATCAGGATGATGGGATACGATGATAGAAGAAGCATCTTTGACAGCCTGGACGGTTGCTTTCATTTTTTGCAGTTCTTGTCCGCCGATTTCCGGTATCATAATAGGCGGATGGGGAAATAAAGCGGCGCTGACACAAGTACGTTCCATATATAGGACCTCCTTTACGGCCGATGTATACGATGATGACAAACTTATTCATACTCCTTATTATAGCATAAAAAAACAAACAGCCTCAGAGAGACTGTTTGTGGTATATAAAGCGAAACGTAAGAGAAACCGTTAAAATTCAGGGTCTTCCATGAGACTGGTCTTGCCGAAACGGGTGACTAAATCTTCTTTTCCCATATGCCACTGTGGAGAAGCCAGGCTGAAAGAAGGGTCGTAATTCGGTGACTGTATGTTGAGAAGGCCGCAGATGAATTCATATTCCAAATCGTTGGTGAAATAGTCGTCGGTATGATCCTTTACGGTACGTACGATATCGGGATTGCGATGCTGATACGAATCAGACAGATAGCAGAACATGGGGATACGTAATACTTTAAAGCTGCTGCCATCGGGAGCACGTCCGACGTCGGGATCACTGCCGTGATCGGAGAAATAGACCATGGCGTCTAAATTCAGGTTTTCACGGGCATACTCATATATCTGTGATAAGAACCAGTCCGTATACAAGACCGTATTGTCGAAGTCGGCTTCCTGATTTATTTTCCCGTCATTGAATTGCTGAAATGCCGCCGGGTAGCGGTTGCGGTATTCGATGTGGCTGCCCATGATATGGAGGACGATGAAATTCTTCTCATTGGGATCCACTCGCTGCATGAACTGAAACAGCGCTTCATCATGAGTCGATTCTTTTAAATCCCGGTCGACCCATTCGTGGACATCAGCCGTATTGGCAACCAGTGTAATGGGAGTATCGGCGACGCCGACAGAGCCCTGATTGCTGAACCAATACGTTTTATAACCGGCTTTTTTAGCCATGTCGATGATGGAAATGGACTCATTGAATTTTTTGTCGTTATAGAAATTAGACTCTGTCAGGGCGTGTTCCAAAACGGGTACGGTATACCAGACGCAGCTGTAAACGTTGGTGAATAATGTGAAATGAGGATCCTGCTTTTTTTCCGTCAGCCAGGGCGTATTGGGTACATGCTGAGGATTATATGCGTTCATCAACGTCCGGGTCTCTGATTCGCCGATGATTATGATGACCGTGTTCGGGTACGTTGCCGAATTCAGTTGGACGGCCTGCAGGTTGGCGAATTTATCGCTGTGATTTTCGGCATATAAAGCGGAGCGCTGCATATAGTCATGCGTATCCAGGAAGGTCCGGATAGGGAATGCTTCCGGGAAAATTTCATCTCCCAGGGCGCCGACAGCGGGAAACATGATGAGAAGCGATAAAATGGGCAAAAATTTACGATACAGGGAGGTCTTGGGCAACGCGTCCTGTTTGTAATTGATTCCGTACAGCGCGACGATAATCGCAATGACGAAGATTGCGATACCGGCGACTTTTATCATTCCCAGGGAATGAAAGAATTCCAGCGTTTCGGCCGGCCCGGTCTGGCACATGAGCAGTGCCCCGGATGTCGTGATACTCGAATGATACAGAGCGAAATAAACCCACTGCAGGGCAATGATAAAAAAGGACAGAAACTGCAGGATCGTCATGACAGCAGCCCGGAGCTTACGTCCTAAGAATTGGCAGGCGGCCATGTTCAGGCAAAATAAAATGGAAAATAAGTATAGCCCCGTATATATATCATATATATTATTCAGATAGATGGTGTTTTGATTGACCAGGGTAATATAACTGAGATATGGGCCGGTTACGATCCACCCCAGGGCGATGACTGCGGGAGGACCCAGCGATTTCCAATTCGCGTATTTGTAGTATAGTCCCACGGATACAATAATGGAGGTGATTGCCGGAATCAGGCCGACAGCCATATCATCGATGTTGTCCGGACCCAGGCCTAAGGAAATCAATAATTCCCACTGAAAGCATAGTGCATAAAGGATAACAAAGCTAAGCAGCAGATGCAAAAGCGTATGTTTTGTCCCGCGGGGCCATATTTGTTGTAATAATGACAGCCGGGGCAGCGTTTTTTTTGGCAGAGACATGAGATGTAACCTTTCTGTAAATATTCTGTAAGACGGTGGTAACGACAATATTATACATCAAATACGGCGGATAAAATAGATATAAACGGCAAAAAGCGATGGTTCTAAATAAAGTTATGAAAAGCACTTGCCAAAAGTACAGGATAATGATACAATAGTTCTTGTTCGAGGCAAGAATGACTGGCTGAGAACTATGAGAAACGGCCTCGTGGTGTAGCGGTTTAACATGTCGCCCTGTCACGGCGAAGATCGTCGGTTCAAATCCGATCGAGGTCGCCATATTTTTTGCTCAGGTAGCTCAGTCGGTAGAGCAGGGGACTGAAAATCCCCGTGTCGGCGGTTCAATTCCGTCCCTGAGCACCAATAATTACATATGCGGTCGTGGCGGAATGGCAGACGCGCTACTTTGAGGGGGTAGTGAACGAAAGTTCATGCTGGTTCAAGTCCAGTCGACCGCACCAAAAAGCATAAGACTCTATATTTATATAGAGTCTTTTTTAATATATTATCAAGAGGACAATCTTAAAGATAACGTAAGGATTAAGAGTTGGATTTCAGGAGGAGAGATATTTGATGTCACATACAGAGGTGTCAATACGGACGGCAACATTGGATGATGCGCAAGAACTATTGGCTATTTATGCTCCCTATGTCATAAAGACAGCCATTACTTTTGAATATACGGTGCCGACAGTGGCAGTGTTCAGGAGCAGGATGGAGCATACGTTGCAAAAATATCCGTATCTGGTGGCGGAACATCAGGGCAAACCAATCGGCTACGCGTATACCGGACCGTTCAATCAACGGGCGGCGTATGACTGGTCTGCGGAAACCAGCATTTATGTACAGACGGATTCCCGGCATGCAGGCGTAGGGAAAAAATTATATACTGCATTGGAAGATATTTCTAAAGCACAGCATATCTTAAATTTGAATGCCTGTATCGGCTATCCGGAAAAAGAAGACCGCTATTTGACAAAGAATAGTGTCTTATTTCATGAACATTTGGGATATAAAGCGGTAGGAACCTTCCATCAATGCGGGTATAAATTCGGTACCTGGTATCATATGGTATGGATGGAAAAAATGCTGGGTAAGCATACAGATAACCCGCTTCCCATCATCGCCTTCCCGGCGTTATCCATGGGAACGACCATTTAAAAAGATATGACAGAAGGACAGCGAATCCATGCGAACAGGGTTTGCTGGAATAGGTTGTGATACAGGCAGAAGCCTGGCTGAGGCCAGGCTTCTGCCTTTTCTTTATATTGTTTTAGGATACTGAGGTATGCCTCAGTAGGAAAAAAGGCGGTTTTTTTATATAATAAACATAAATCGGGATGCGTATTTATTGTCATAAAAAGGAGCTGCCATGAAGAAAATAATCGTATGTATTGCAGTATTTATTTGTCTTATATTTCAACCGGCAGGGGCCATGGAAAAACAGCCGGTCATTTTGGATGCGGACATGGTGGACTGGTTCGATGACGGTGCGGCCATGCTCATGCTGGCGAAATCACCGGAAATCGAGCTTTTGGGTGTGACCGTCGTCGTGGGTAATACCTGGGTAGAAACCGGAGTTGCCAGTGCAGTCAGGCAATTGGAAGGGATTGGGGCGGAAGATATTCCCGTATTAGCGGGGGTCAACAAGCCGACCAATACAGATCGATTTAAAAATATGGCCCGGGAAACGCAGGTTTTTGGACGCGGCAAGGATTCGCATATGGGTGCGGCAGGCTATCCGGAACCGGTAAGCTGGAAAACGGAATAC
>JALCDF010000057.1 GCA_022641375.1 Megasphaera sp.
TATGCCGGGGATCCGGAAAAAGCGTTTGAAGTAGGGTGCCAATCGGGTAGTCTGACTCACGGTAATCCTGTTGCCTGGCTTTCTTCAGGAACTATGAGTGCTATTATTTCCATTCTGGCAGAAGGAAAGGAAATCGGTGGCGCCTTATCGGGGGCATTGCGTATTTTGCAGGAGCATGAAGGAAGTGCCGGATTATTGAAAACTGTTTTACGCGCTGTCGATGAAGCTGTAACGGACCGCAATCCCGTTCGTTCAATGAAAAAAATCGGTCCCGGCTGGGCGGCTGATGAAGCAATAGCACTGGCGGTTTATTGTGTCCTCAAAACAAGTTCTATTAAAGATGCGGTTATCATGGCTTGCAATCAGGATGGCGATAGTGATACATGCGGAGCTATTTGCGGTAATATTACGGGTACCATGTATGGATCTAAGACGATTCCCAAGAGCTGGCTCAATCATTTGGAATGTAAAGATCTTTTGGAAAAGATGGCGCAGTGTATGCATGACAAGGCGGCACCGGGTAAAATTGAAGTAGTACAAAATTAAATAGCAGCCGTCTCTTCGGAGACGGTTTTTTATTTGACATAGGGAGTAAGTTCCGTATAATGGAATACATAATATTCAGATGTAGAAATAGTACGGTGATGAGAACGGAGGAAGGGTATATGATAGAATCGATTGATAGAGCATTGGCCATATTACAGCTTTTTTTAACCCAGGAAGAGCCTTTGAGTGTGACCTGGATCAGTAAAACTATGGGACTTCAGAAAAGTACGGTAAGCCGGACATTAGAGACGTTAGAAGGCAGAGGATTTGTAAATAAGGATAAAGAGACGGGAAAATATTGGCTGGGTCTTCAAGTATATGCGTTGGGCATGTTGTTTCGGGAGAAAGAACCCTTGCAAAAAGCAGCCTATCCGTATGCTAAGGCCTTATCGATGCAATGTCAGGAAGGAGTGCATATTACGACCTTTGCTCCTATGGAATCACCTTATCCCCAGCATGTCATCCTGGAAAAAATCAAATCCCCTCAAAATATTGACGCAGCGCCGCCCGTAGGAGCTGTCCGTCCCAGTTATTGTGCCGCTTCAGGGAAGTGTTTATTAGCTTTCTCGGATACGTATCGGGGAACATACCAGGGATGTCCTTTGAAGAAATTGACAGAGTATACGGTTACCGATTGGGATGAATTGAATCGGGAATTATTGTCGATACGTAATCAGGGATATGCCGTCGAACGGGAAGAGGCTAATTTGGGGATGACTTGTATTGCGGCGCCTGTTTTTGGGCATGATGGGAATATTTGTGCGGCCATCAGTGTATCCGTGGCAGTTTCACGTATTACGGAGGATAGAGAAACGTTTATTATTAAAGCAGTAAAAAAGGCGGCGGCAGACATCACACAAGCAATTTTATGATGCAAAAAAAGCATATAAAAAGATTAGGGATGAGTATAATCGAGATTTAGTTTATTCCATTTATATTTCTAAGCAATTCTCATAAAAAATATAAAAAAAAGATAAATATTGGCGATATTTTCCTTCTTTTTTATAACTTAATTATATATCTATTATGTATTTGACGAAACCGTCGTTTATGATAAAATGAGTATGGATGTATGTAACTTATCTTGTGTCTGTTATGGACGAGGGAAAAATTTTTAATTTCATCGTCGATGATGGTGTGGGAGCACAAGATAGGTATATATCCTGATTTGAGGCGAAGAAGTATGAATGAAATTAAACCGCAGGTATCGGAAACCTTGTTGAAATATCCTTATAAAACGCGGCAAAATGGTGCAACGGTAACTGTTTTTGTACCATATAATTGTCGAAATCATTGCCCTTTTTGTATTAATAAAGAAGAATATGCACATCCGGAAGGTTTTTCTGTTGATAAGATTTGTGATAGTATCAGATGTATGGATGCCATTACACCATATTGTGATTTTGTATTCACCGGTGGAGAACCATTCGCCAATCTGAAGTCGTTGCAGCAAATGTTAGATATGATTCCGGCTACTCATAAAATATACATCAATACGACACTGCCTGTCTTTGAATTTCAGACAGCGGATGATATCGTTGCTTTTACACAGAAGAACCGGAATAAGATTACTTGTATTAATGTATCGCGGCATATGCAGCATTATGTTGTCGAATCGAATGATCAGTTGCTGACCCGGCTGGCGGTGCCATTCCGTATTAATTGTGTCCTATATAAGAAATATCCGGTGCGGGATATGGTACCGTATTTGGAACGATTTTATCGGATTCCCGGAGCATCGATTCAATTCCGTTTTGATTATACCGAAACGACGCCGCAGAATTTGTATGATACCTGGGATGATAAAATACTCCATGATTTGAAACGGATTGCTGCGTACACAGGGCTGGACGGGTGTCGCATGCGGTGTGGATTCCATTTTGATTACAAAGGAATGGAATTGACATATCATAAGACATTGCCGTACAGTACCATTGTAGAAACAGATAAGACCAATGGTGTTACGTATGGAATATTGTATGATATCCTCATCAAACAAACCGGAGCAATCCATTCTGATTGGGATGGAACAGTGATGGATGTTGAAAAGTATAAGCACGTAGTTTACGAACCCTATGATTTAAAATGGATCGAAAGATGTGGACAGCATCAGTCTCATCCTATTATGACGAATCAGGCTTGTGCCGTGATGTAAACCTTGGTGGTGCTGATTCAATAATAACATAACAACGATTTTGCCCCGTTGGATTCAGCGGGGCTGATTTTTGTTGTTTTGTTATCATTTCAAAGTATGATAAAATGATTCTGACAGGAGTATTTTGGCAGTGGTTTTATTTGATATTTTGCGACAGGACAGCAGTTTCAGTGTAAATAAAGGGAGCGATTTTTGTGGCGGTAACAATTCTGTTTGGGAAAGGCGGCAGCGGTAAGACAACATGTTGTTTTTCTCAAATTCAATCCTGGGCAGAACAGAATGGCAAGGCGTTGCTGTTGGTACCTGATCAGGCGACCTATGGGATAGAACGGCGATTAGCCGAATCGATGCCGGGCAAAGGATTTATGGGAATACAGGTCGTCGGATTTTCCCGTCTGGCGTATCGGGTATTCCAAAATAAGGAACAAGAGCATGCGTCGCTGTCGGAATTAGGACGCAAAATCATATTACAGCGGTTATTGCGGCAGCATCAGGAAGATTGCAGCATATTACAGACCGCGGCACGGCAGCCGCATTTCGTTTCTACAGTAGGCCAGTTTATTTGGGAATGCCGTTCGTTTAATATTGGCCCGGATGATTTGCGTAACGTTGCGCAGACTTTGGGAACACAAACGTTGTCACGTAAACTTCATGACATTGCCCTGCTCTATGATGGCTATATGGATTTTCTTCAGGATCATTATGGCAGCAATGATGATATGATGACGCTGCTGATACAGGAAATCCCTAACGATGACTATCTTCGGGGAGCGCATATATGGGTAGATGGATTCCAATGGTTTACGCCCCAGCAATTAGAGGTATTGCGGACAATAGAAATGGCAGCCGGTCATTTGACGATTACGCTTACCATGGATGCGTCTCAGTTGGGAAAACAAGCGCGGGAAACGGCATTATTTCATCGCCCGTATGCCGTGTATCAGGATTTGCGGAAATATTTCCCTCATTTGGAAACAGAGACGATAGAATCGGCTCCGCCTACGGCGATACAGCCTTTTACGGATGAATTTTTTCAGATGGTTCCCCGACAACGTGAAGCAGCGGTAAAAAATATTTCGGTTACAGAATGTACGAATCGGGATGTCGAAATAGATGCCGTTGCCAGGCATATCCTTCGATTATGTCATCAAGGATACCGATATCGCGATTTTCTTATTTTAGTACGGAACAGTGATGCCTATTCCGCTACAGCAGAGAGAATATTTTCTCATTATGGAATTCCCCTGTTCAGTGATTACCGGCGTCCTATGACAAGCCATCCTATAGCGGAAGCCATTTCGGCACTTTTTGATGTGTTTCGTACCCATTGGGCATATGAACCGTTATTTCGGTTACTGAAGACCGATTTATTTCCCATGAGCCGCCATGATACGGATGAACTGGAAAACTACTGTCTGGCCTATGGTATCCAGGGATATCACTGGCTCAACGGTAAAAAATGGAAATATGGCCGCAATCGGTATCTGGAAGAACAGAATAGTGTGGATGCTGCTGAAGAAGAAAAATTAGTATATATTAATGATTTACGAAAAAAGGTGACGGATACACTGCAGCCTTTTTGGGAAGAATCTCAGACGGACCATACACTACAAGAGTGGTGCACATTCTTGTATCAATGGCTGGTTCGGCTGCAGGTGCCGGAAACGTTACGCCGCTGGCAGGTGGATGACCGGGAGGCAGGACGGACGCTGGAAGGAAAAGAACACGAACAGGTGTGGAAACGAATCCTTGCATTCCTCGATGAAATGGTACGTCTTTGTGGTGATGATACAGTGACCTTGCGAGAATTTTCACAAATGGTTACGGATGGGCTGGATGAACTTAAATTCAGCCTGATTCCCCCGACCTTGGATCATGTGACATTGACGAGTGTAGAACGGGGATACACGATGCGGGCCAAAATTGTTTTTCTCTGTGGTGTTAATGACGGGGTGTTTCCTAAACATAATAGTGAAGCCGGGTTATTGAATGATCAGGAACGAAAACAATTGGATACGTTAGGAGTGAAATTAGGGCCTGGGAGCCGGTTCCGTTCCTTTCAAGAACGATTTCTTTTTTATCTTGCGGCTACGAGGGCAACAGAACAATTTCATCTGTCCTACATATTGTCGGATGAAGATGGCGGCGCAATGGAACCGTCTTCGTGGATTTACCAGATGGAAGATAAAAAATATATCGAAACGGTTTGTAGTGAAACCGGAGAGATTCCTTCAGGCAGGGAATCCGAATTTATCGTTGCTGTTCCGGCAAGCCTTGCGTATCTGCCGGAAAAGATACAACCGGCAACGGAAGGATATACGGTGGATGATGTATGGTGGGCCCTGTATGACTGGGCGTTGGAAAACGGCTTTGACCGGCAGGCGGTTCAAACGGTACAGGGCTTGTTCCATCATAATCAGTCGATTCCCCTGCCGCCAGCGTTAGTACGTAAATTATATGCTCCCGATGGTACATTGCGGGGATCCGTTACTAAATTTGAACAATATCGCCAATGCCCATTTGCCTATTTTGCGAATTATGGCCTTGGTTTGGAAGAACGGCCGTTATATCGCTTTGCGGCCCCTGATTTGGGGATGCTGGTTCATGGAGCGTTGAAGATACTGGGAGAAGATTTGATTACGCAGCAGCGGCAGTGGCATGATTTACGGGATGAGGATATTCCGGACTTATGCCGGCAGGCTACGGACCGGCTGGCTCCGTATGTGCAACATGACATACTGATGTCCAATGCATACTTTGCACAAATCAAGGAACGCCTTATTCAGACGCTGACCCGGACGGTACGCCGGCTGTGCCAATTCAGTACAGTATCTGATTTCCACATGGAACGGTTGGAACAATCCTTTGGCAGGAAGAACAGTCCCTGGGAGGCACTGCGGTTTACCCTGGACAGCGGTTTGGAAGTTATTGTTACCGGTCAGATCGACCGTGTTGATTCGATGAGTGTCGGCGATAAGAAGTATGTCGTTGTCATTGACTATAAATCAGGACGGAAACAATTGGATTTGACGCGAGTATTTGCCGGGCTGGAATTACAGTTGTTGACATACATGTTTGTGGCACTTTTCAATATGGGAGATGATGCGGTTCCGGCGGCGATATTGTATTGCTATGTCCGTAATGACAAGACGTCAGTTGATCATATTGTTACGGAAGAAGATAAGAAGGTTCTTTATAATAAAAATAGTAAATTCAATGGATTTTACCTTGATGATGGAGAAATCATGCAGGCGTTGGATACATCGATGGAAGGATATTCGGAGTTCATGAATGTACGTATAAAAAAAGATGGAACGCTGAGCGATGCATCCCATGCTATGTATAATGAAGAAGGCTGGCAGCATTTGCTGACCTGGACGGCACAGCGTATTCGCCATATTGCCGTTCAAATGGACAGCGGTGATATTGCGATTCATCCGGTCGTACTCGGACAGGCTTCATCATGTCGCTATTGTCCGTATCATCCCGTATGCCGGTTTGATCCCCGCCTGGGAGACAATTCGTATACGGTGATCAATAAAGAATCGAAAGATGACCTTGTCAAGAAAATATACAAGGAAGGGGGTGATGGAGATGGGATGGACTAAAGAACAACAGGCAGCTATCGACAGCCGTGGCCAGACATTATTATTGTCGGCGGCGGCCGGTTCGGGGAAAACCGCTGTTTTAGTTGAACGCATTATCCAGCGTCTCCTGGATGCGGATCATCCCGTCGATATTACGCAGCTTCTTGTCGTGACGTTTACCAAAGCGGCGGCCGCTGAAATGCGCGGCCGGGTAGCTTCGGCACTGATGGATGCCTTGTCACAGACAGATGGGAAGGGAATTTCCGGAACGATTGAACGGCAATTAGCCTTATTGCCATCCGCCCATATTTCTACGCTACATTCCTTTTGTCAGGATGTCATCCGGCAATATTTCTATTCCATCGATATGGATCCGGCATTTACGATTGCCGGACAAGAAGAATTAGATTTGTTGCGGCGCAGTGTTTTAGAGGATGTATTTTTGTCCTATTATGAAGATGATGAGAAAGCGGCCATGTTATACCCCCTGGCTGATATGTTCGGCACGGACCGGGGGGACGATGCCCTTATGGATACCATCGGGCATATGTATGATTATTCCCGCAGCATGCCCTGGCCGCAGCAATGGCTGGATAAGGCGGCCGCAGCCTATGACGTTCCGGATGGGGCAGTAGTGGATGATATGCCCTGGTGTGAACCGGTAAAGCAGCAAATCTTCCGTGTGGTGAAGGAAAAAATAGCTGTCTATGATGATTTGCTGGTACATATGAAGGAACGGCCGGCATTTGCGGCAGCTATGGATCAATTTGCGTTGGAACGGCAGTCTTTGCAGGATGTACTGTCCCATACGCAATGGGATATGATGGGCAAGGCGGTTCAAAAGGTGGAATTTCCACGCCTGAAAGCACTGCGGAACTTGTCCGATGAGGATAAAGCATTTTGGGCAATCTGTAAAAATGCCCGGAATACAGTCAAAAAAGATGTGACGGAATCATTACAGACAGCTTATTTTACGGTACCGGCCCAGCAATGGCTCGATGGGATACGGGACATGGCACCGATTATGAACGGCTTGGTGCAGTTGACCAAAGATTTTGCGACGGCCTATCGACAGGCCAAGCAGGATAAGGGATGGATCGATTTCAGTGATTTGGAACATTATTGTTTGCAGATCCTGCTGGATCCGCAATCCACACCGGATCATCCGGTCCCGTCGTCAGCAGCGGCTGAGCTGCGTCAAACATACCAGGAAGTCCTTATTGATGAATATCAGGATACGAACGGAGTCCAAGAGCTGATTACACGACTCGTATCTACAGATAACAACCGTTTCATGGTCGGTGATATCAAGCAAAGTATTTATCGGTTCCGACTGGCTGATCCCAGATTGTTTTTGGAAAAATATAAATCGTTCAGCCGTGATGAAAAAGCAGGGAACCGCTGCATCGACTTATCTAAAAATTTCCGAAGTGCGGCAAATATCCTGGAAGCGGTCAATGAGGTCTTTGCTGAGGTGATGATCCAGGATGCAACGGGGATGACGTATGGCAAGCGGGAAAAACTGTATGCCGGCCGGGAAATGCCGACAGATACGAAATGGGTCGGCGGTCCTATTGAAATTCATCTTCTGGATACGGCTAATACCGATGCAGATGCTAACCCGGAAGAGGATAACCAGGATGAAAAAGAACTGACTGCTTTTGAAAAAGAAAGCCGGTTCATTGCCAACCGAATTGTCCAGTTAAAAGAAAGCGGCGTGTCTGTTGCTAAAAAAAATGGCGATATGATACCGCTGTCATATGGTCATATCGTTATATTGATGCGGTCTGTTGCCGGTAAGGCGGATGTGTTGCTGGAAGCACTGCAGGCTGCTGGGATTCCGGCATATGCCGAACAAAATGGCGGATATTTTGCTGCCAGTGAAGTACAGGTAGTGTTATCTTTACTGCGGTGCATCGATAATCCGGAACAAGATTTGCCCATGGCGGCTGTTTTGCGGTCTGCTTTTTGTGGGATGGATGAAGCAGGATTGGCGGAGCTTCGTCTTGTCGGCAAGGAATCCTTATGGCAGAGTTTGCCGGTATATATAGAACAACTGGAGGGCAGTGAAAAAAAATCGCTGCAACAATTCTGTACATACCTGGATGAATGGAGGACTTTTGGCCGCCGTCATGGCGTGGCTGAATTACTCCAGCGGATTTATGGTGAAACTGCTTACTATGATTATGTTGGCGGTATGCCCGGAGGTTCCGTACGGCAGGCGAATCTGAAGGCGCTGTATAATCGGGCCGGGCAGTATGAAGCAGCTGGGTTTAGGGGGATTTTCCGTTATTTGAAGTTTATCGATAAAATGCAGGATGATGGCATTGATCTGGCGCCGGCTAAAATTATCGGCGAAGGAGAAGATGTAGTGCGTATTATGAGTATTCATAAGAGCAAAGGACTTGAATTTCCGGTCGTCATCCTTGCGGATATGGGAAAATCTTTTAACCGTCAGGATCAGCAGGCACTCATCCTATTTCACAATACATTGGGAATCGGTATAAAACAGTATGATTCCCAATGGCGGATGTTTTATCCGACTATCATTTGGCGGGGGATTGCGGCACAGCTGTCATGGGAAAATACAGCGGAAGAAGAACGGATTCTCTATGTAGCCATGACTCGTGCCAGGGATAAACTCATTTTGACGGGGCACAGCAGCCATATGGCCAAAGATTGGCAACGCTGGCAAAGCGGTGTCAATCCGGCTCTGAGTCATTCCTATTTTGACTGGGTCTTATCGGTATTAGCTGGTCGGAATGAATTTGAACCGTTGGCTCAGTCCATAGAAAACGGGCAGGATATACAGTGTGATGATAGTTTATGGTCTGTATTCCTGCATCATAATACGGCCGCACCGGGAGTGACTGAAGATATTTTACGCCAGGAACCGCGCTTGTCGTGTCTGCATGATGGGGTTACTACTCATACAGCGGTGCCGTCATGGATGGAACAGTCATTATCATGGCAGTATCCGTATCATAAGGCCGTACTGACACCGGCTAAGTTTTCTGTTTCAGAAATCAAACGGCAATACGGGTTACTTCAAACAGAAGAACTCAGCGAGGAAAATTCGCTGGCCGTGTCGGCACAGCCAGGTCATGATGAAGAAGAGCCTTTTCATCAGTTGCCGCCGTGGCTGGCAGAAGAAACCGTGACCAGTGGAGCACGCCGCGGGACCGTTTTTCATAAGGTCATGCAGTATGTACCGCTTCGTACCGATTTAACAGTTCAGGAAGTAAATAGTCAGCTGGTACAATGGGAAGCTGACGGGCTGTTTTCAGCAGAAGAAATCAGCTGGGTGGATATCCCGGCGGTGATATCATTCTGTCAATCCACGCTGGGGAGACGGATGGCGCAGTCAACGGATGTCCGCCGGGAATATCCGTTTAGTGTCCTGTTTACAGGTGGCAACTATTTGCCGGATATCGAATCAGGCGAACAGATCCTGTTGCAAGGGGTTGTAGATTGTCTTTTTCGTGAGGATGATGAATGGGTCCTTGTGGATTACAAGACTGATAGATTGGATACGGAAGAGGCATTTAGCAAGCGGTACGCCATTCAATTGTCCTTGTACAAACGGGCTGTGGAACAGATCAGTCATATAAAAATTAAAGATGTATATATTTATAGTTTTTATCTCCATGCGGCTATTCCTTTGAAATAGGAATAAAATAGCTGATGGGGTTCGTTTAGGGTATGCAGGAGGTATTTATGGGAGTATTTGATATTATCGGGCCGGTCATGATCGGTCCGTCCAGTTCACACACTGCCGGGGCAGCCCGTATCGGTCTTATGGCCAGGGAAATCCTCAATGATGAACCGGTAGAAGCGGTCATTACGGTGTATGGTTCTTTTGCCAAAACCTATAAGGGACACGGCACAGATAAAGCAGTGGTTGCAGGCTTGCTGGGATTTTCTGCAGACGATGTCCGATTACGCACATCGTTTGATATCGCAGCTAAAAAAGGATTGAAGATAACTTTGAATCGTTCGGATGCCGAAGTGGATCATCCGAATACAGTACGTATTGCGATGATCGGTAAGACCGGCCGCAAAATGGAAGTGTTGGGAGTATCCTTAGGCGGCGGCAAGATTGAAATCCGCGAAATCAATGGGTCTCAGGTATCATTGAGCGGAGAAGAATACACATTAATCACGTTTCAT
>JALCDF010000058.1 GCA_022641375.1 Megasphaera sp.
AGCCGACACCCAGCAAGCAGATGACCCCAAAGATGGCGAATACGATTTCCTGCGGCATAGATGCCGTCATGATAGGAAACAGCAGGCCTACGAGGAAGGAACCGATCCAGTTAAATGACGATGCCAGACCAGACGCCCGGCCGCGGATCGCCAGCGGGAAAATTTCACCGACGATGACCCAGGTCAGCGGCGCCCACGTAAAGGAATAAAAAGCGACATAAATACATAAGAAAAATACAATCATCATCGGATTCGTTCCCGGCATCAGGCTGTTGATGATAGCCGGCAGGATAAATGACAGCCCCATAATCGTACCGCCTGCTTTTAAGAGTGTGCGACGGTTGAATTTATCGGCAATAACCAGGAATACGAGGGAGCCGAGTACCAGCAGGATGCCCTGGATAATAGGCCACATCAGCTGTGAACTGGCCGCATGCCCCGTCGCCTTTTCAACGATCAGCGGAATATAATAGAAGATTGCATTGGCCCCCTGGAATTGCTGAAATGCCGCAACGCCGATACCGGCAACGACCAGATACCGGTATTTGCCGCTGAACAGCAAACCCCATGAACTTTGCTGCATCGCTTGTTCTTCCGTCTGTACCGTTTCCCTGATCTGTTCCAGTTCTTCATCAATAGCGGTTGCAGGACGGATATAACTCAACACCTGACGAGCTGCTGCCAGTTTATTATGACGGACCAGGAATCGCGGTGATTCCGGCAGGTGAAGCACTCCTAAAAAGAGAATGACAGCCGGCACAGCAGCAAGGCCCAGCATCAGTCTCCAGGCAAGTGTTTCCGGAAGGCCTTTCAATACATAATCTACGATATAGGATAACAGCATCCCCGATACGATCATCGTCTGATTAATACCGGACAAGCGTCCCCGCAGGCGGGCCGGTGCCATTTCCGACATATATGCCGGCACCAGGGCCGAAGCCGCTCCGACCGCCAGGCCTAACAGGATTCGGACGCCAATCAGATAATACTGCCCGTTATGAGGCGCAATACCAGATAACAACGATCCGGCCACAAAAATAAGTGCAGAAATAAGGATCATTTTGCGGCGTCCCAGTTTATCTGAAAGCTGACCGGCTAACGCGCCGCCAAAAATAGCACCAAACATGACGGCCGATGTAATCCAGCCGATAATTCCGGCATTTCCCTGAAGTCCCCAGTCCGTCTGTAAGAACGGCAGTGCCCCGGTCATGACGCCAATATCATAGCCAAACAGGATGCCTCCAAACGATCCGAAAAAATAAATGAATGCACTGGAAATCTTTTTCTCTTTTGTTTTTTCTGTGTTCGTTTCCATAATACAATTTTCCTCCATTTATCATGCATTGATTATTAATTTAATTATGTTACTGTGTTCGAACACTGTTTATCGATGAGTTCATTGTATCATCACTATTTTATTGCGTCAATACCGTTCTCGTGCACAGTTTAGCATGGGTAATACTACGGGTATACGTTATCATCATATATGCACATATTTTGCTTTGTTATTATCTGTATTTTTAGCTTAATACAACTATATATTTACTGTTTATATGTTATTCTTGCTATGAAAAAATAAATGATATCTGCTGTCTTATTAGCTCTGTTTTTCGTTCTTTTTACTATCTGTGTTCGATATCAATTTACATTTAATCCGTATATGAAGGAATATTGTTTGTCATTCTCTTCTCGTCTCACTCCGCACAACAAAAAAAAAGAACCTGCCAAAGCAGGTTCTTCTCGTTGTTGTACTATGTAGTTGCGTGTATATATCGAATTATTTAGAATACAATTCGACGATAAGTGTTTCGTTGATTTCTACCGGGATTTCATCACGTTCCGGAACACGTGTCAATGTACCTTCAAAGCCATCTAAGTTCTTTTCAACATACGGAACATCGAAGCTCTTCAATTCCTGGAAGGATTTCTTGTACATTTCATTAGAACGGGATGATTCTTTCAAAGAAACAACCGCACCAACTTTTACGTTTGCCGACGGAATATCGCAACGTTTGCCATTAACCAAAATGTGGCCATGATTGACCATCTGGCGGGCCTGGCGGATAGAGCTGGCAAAACCGATTCGATATACGATATTATCCAAACGGCATTCCAACAATTTCAGCATGTTCTGGCCGGTAACGCCTTCCATTTTTCTGGCTTTATCATAATAACGGACAAACTGACGTTCGAGCAGATTGTAATATGCTCTGAGCTTCTGTTTTTCCAATAACTGTGTACCATATTCAGACATTTTCTTCTGACGCTGTTCTTTTTTTACGCGTTTCAATGCCTTAGGATGTCCGTACACATTAAGTCCGAACCGGCGACATTCTTTAAAACGCGGGTCTCTCCTTGTTGCCATTTTTACATCTCTCCTTTTAGTAAAAAACAAAATACATAACATATGAATGATATCACGATTCATAGCCGTTGTCAATGCTACGACTACCATTGCCGACGATGGAAAATATAACTCTTGGTGTTCATATTGAAAATAAATGAAAAATGATATACCATAACAGTATAGCTTATTATATATGAAGGAGGTTGTTGTCATGGACAGATCTGATATGATTCACGTTATGTATGATAAAAAAGGACCTATCGTAGCAAAAAATTTTATCAAAAGAGGGTTTGCTGCGTATTACTGTCCTACGAAAGAGGATGCGTTATCCCAGGCGGTCTCTCTTATTCCTGAAGACGATGTCGTCTCCTGGGGAGGCTCTGTCTCCATCAATGAAATCGGCCTGCGTCCCTATGTATTGAAACATCGCAAATGCATTGACAGGGATACGGCCAAGACGCCGCAGGAACGGCAATCACTGATGCGCCAGGCACTGCTCTGCGATACCTTTATCATGGGTACGAACGCCGCCGTCCAGGACGGTCAATTGTTTAATATCGATGGCAACGGTAACCGCGTAGCCGCACTCATTTTCGGACCGAAACAAGTCATCGCCATCGTCGGGATGAATAAAATCGAACCGACACTGGAAGCTGCCATTACCCGGGCCCGTTCCGTCGCCGCCCCCATTAATATCCAACGGTTCAATCTCAAAACTCCTTGTACCATCACTGGCATATGTTCTGACTGCGACAGCAATGAGACGGTATGTAATCAACTCGTCCATACCCGGCACTGCAGCCCGGCAGGACGCATCAAGATCATCCTTGTCGGAGAAAATCTAGGATTTTAATTATCCTGATACTATTCCACCAACTAATTTGAACATTAAAAGAGCTGTCACAGAAATATTCCTTCTGCAACAGCTCTTTTAGTTTTTACATCGTGACCTGAATGATCTGGCCGTTATGAACTGGCCGGCTATGACGGAATTCCGCCATATATTCTTCTGCAGGACGATCAGGATTGTCATATACGATAAGAAAATTGCGGATAAATTGAGCGTGGGTAAACAATAAGATATATTGTTCCGGCCGGCGCTGCAACAAGGTCAGTGTCTGTTGAATCCGCTGGATGAGATGGCGGTAACTTTCAGCCCCTTCTCCATCCACATAATCCGGATCCATCTTACGCCAATAGGAAATAACCCGGGGCCGGCGCTGCGCCGACGTCGTACCGACACAGGTAGCCGGTGCCAGATAAACGAATTCATGGATGCAGTCCCAGATTCCCGTCGACGTCCCGGGAAATCGACCGATTGTCTGTAATGCCGTCTGCTGGGCCCGCAGATACGGTGACGTAATAATCAGTTCCGGTGTCGGCGGAATCTGTTGCGCCAGTTCCTGAGCCTGTTTGATTCCCAACAGGGATAACGGAATCGATTGATGATCTTGTGTCGCTTCGCCGGCATTCGCAATGCTTTCGCCATGGCGGATAAGCCATATTTTTTTCACGAGTATTACCTGCCTTTACTAAGATTCACTTATATTTTATCATCATTATTTATAAAAGAAAACCACCTCGGGAAACAGGGTATCCCGAGGTGGTTTTAAAGAGGGGTGTGTTATGAGATAAAGCTGCTATTTATCAGCTAATCCTTTATATATTTCGTATTTCTTCTTAGCAAATTCTTCTGCTTTGTTGAACAATTCATCGGCAATATCCGGGAAGGTACGCGTCAACGCGGCATAGCGGGTTTCACCCATGAGGTAGTCGCGGAAGGATTCTTTCGGTTCTTTAGAATCGAGGACGAATGGATTCTGTCCCGCGTTCTTCAGTTCCGGATTGAACCGGTACAGATACCAGTATCCGCAGGCCACAGCCCGTTTCATTTCATCCTGTGCATTCCCCATGCCGCCTTTCAGGCCATGGTTGATACACGGAGCGTAGGCGATGATGATGGACGGACCATCATAGGCTTCGGCTTCTTTAATGGCCTTGATCATCTGATTCGGATCAGCTCCCAATGCCACCTGAGCTACGTAAATATGTCCATAGGTCATCATGAGCCGGCCTAAATCCTTCTTGTTGAATTTACGGCCCGATGCAGCAAACTGTGCTACAGCACCCATTGGTGTCGCTTTGGAAGACTGACCGCCCGTATTGGAATATACTTCTGTATCTACGAGCATGATATTGACATTGGCATTCATAGCCAGGACATGGTCTAATCCACCATAGCCGATATCGTACGCCCAGCCGTCACCACCATACATCCAGATGGTCTTCTTGATGATATGTTCCTTATGAGCCAGGATATATTTCTGCAATTCGGCAGCCTTGCCGGTCAGTTTCGTATCTTCCAGGTCTTTGATATAGGTCCTGCTGATACCTTCTGTTACTTCGCCTTCATTATGGACCCCGATAGAATCGAGCCATGCCTGGATCGCGTTGTGAAGCTTACCTGTCGTAAGTCCCAGGAGTTCTTCTGAATGTAATCTTAAATTATCACGCTGCTGATCCATGGAGAGGGTCATGCCTAATGCAAATTCGGCATTGTCTTCAAATACGGAATTCGACCACGCCGGACCAAATCCTTCCCGGTCCGTCGTATACGCCAGGCTCGGCATTGCTGCGCCCCAGGCCTGCGTGCAGCCGGTAGCATTGGCAACAATCATGCGATGACCGAAGAGCTGGGTCAGGATTTTCATATATGCCGTTTCGGCACAACCCGCACAAGCACCGGAGAATTCCAACAGCGGTTTATTAAACTGACTGCCTTTTACGGAGAATTTATCGATAGCCGGATGCTTTACGTTTAATGTTTGCGCAAATTTCCAATTTTCATTTTCATGACGCTGCGTATCGAGAGGTTTCATGACCAATGCTTTTTCCTTCGCCGGGCAAGCATTGACGCAGGCACCACAGCTGTAGCAGTCCAACGGCGAAACCTGTACGCGGAATGCATAGGATTCCAGTCCTTTGCCATTGGCTTTCTTGGTAACGAAATCAGCCGGTGCTTTACGCTGTTCTTCTTCTGTCGCTAAATACGGACGGATTGCCGCATGCGGACATACGAGAGAACACCGGTTACACTGGATACAATTTTCAGGAATCCATTGCGGTACCGTAGACGCAATCCCTCTCTTTTCATACTGCGTAGATCCCATGGGATAGGAACCATCCGCATAAGGAACGAAGGCACTGACCGGAATCGTATCCCCGAGCTGCGCATTCGCCGGGTCGACAATAGTCTTGATGAAGTCCGGTACATCCCGTTCCGGCTTCGGCGGATCAGGCGGCAGTGATTTCCAGGCTTCGGGAACATCGATGGTCACGATATCGGAAACACCGCGATCTACGGCAGCCTGATTCATTTCGACAACCTTTTCGCCTTTAGCCAGATACGTCTTGGCAATAGCGTCTTTCATATATTTGACAGCATCATCAATCGGCAGGATGCCTGCAAGTTTGAAGAACGCTGCCTGCAGGACCGTATTGGTACGGTTGCTGCCCAGGCCGATTTCTTCCGCAATCTTCGTCGCATTGATCGTATAGAAACGGACATGTTTTTCTGCCAGCTGCCGTTTTACTTTATTGCTCAGGCGCTGATCCAGTTCATCCCGGTCCCAGCTGCAATTGAGGAGGAAAATCCCGTTATCTTTGACTTCATCGACAATATCATAATCATCCATGTATACCTGTTTATGACAAGCCAGGAAATCTGCCTTTTTAACATAATAGGTAGCCCGGATGGGATTTTCACCAAAACGCAGATGCGATTTGGTAACACCGCCGGATTTTTTCGTATCGTATTCAAAATACGCCTGGACATACATATCCGTATTGTCACCGATGATTTTAATGGAGTTCTTGTTGGCTCCTACGGTGCCATCGGAACCAAATCCCCAGAATTTACAATTGATCGTACCGGTCGAATCAATATCGATAGGTACATCCGGAATAGACAGATGAGTAACATCATCATTGATTCCCAAGGTGAAGTGATGTTTCGGCTGCAATAATTCCATGTTGTTGTATACCGCATGGATAGACGCCGGCGGTACATCCTTAGACGACAGGCCATAGCGGCAGGCCAGGACCGGTACCGGTTTTGACATATGACTGATAGCCGCACATACATCTTCATAAAGCGGTTCACCTACTGCGCCTGCTTCTTTCGTACGGTCCATGACCGTAATACACTGAACGGTCGTCGGCAGTGCTTCGAAGAAGTATTTCAGGGAGAATGGACGATATAGATGGACTTGCAGATACCCCGTCTTTTTCCCTTGTTTATTTAAAGCATCTACGGTTTCCTGGATGGCACCGGTAACGGATCCCATCGCGACGATGACATTTTCTGCATCGGGAGCACCGTAGTAATTGAATAATTTGTAATCCCGTCCGGTCAGTTCACTGACTTTATCCATATAGTCATGGACGATATCAGGAAGGCGGTCATACCAGATGTTACATGCTTCCTGAGACTGGAAGAACATATCCGGATTGGTAACGGTACTGCGCATGACCGGATGTTCCGGATTCAAGCCGTTATGTTTGAAATCATAGAGAGCTTTTTGGTCAATCAGTTTTCCCCATTCTTCTTCCGGCAGCATGCGAATCTTTTGGATTTCATGAGAGGTACGGAATCCATCAAAGAAATGCATGAACGGTACATGACCCTTAATCGCTGACAGATGGGCAATCCCGGCTAAATCTGCACATTCCTGGACGCTGGCACTGCAAAGCATAGCAAATCCGGTATTGCGGCAGCCCATGACATCGGAATGATCTCCGAAGATAGACATGGTATGCGTCCCGACTGTACGGGCAGCGATATGCAGGACGACCGGTTTTAATTCACCGGATAACCGATGCATGACCGGAATCATGAGCATCAGTCCCTGCGAAGCCGTAAAAGAAGAACACAGGCTGCCGGTTTCGGAAGCCCCATGAGCGGCACCGATAGCACCTGCTTCAGACTGCATTTCTACTAATTTTACCGGCTGCCCGAACAAATTTTTGCGGCCGTTGGCAGACCAGACATCGACGTGTTCCGCCATCGGTGAAGACGGGGTAATCGGATAAATCGTGGCTACTTCCGTAAAACCATAGGCTACTGAAGCCGTAGCTTCATTGCCATCCAAGGTCTTGGTGATTTGCTTTACCATAATGCAACACTCCTTTTTTACATATACGTACACTGTCTATACTATTTATCAGGTTTAACGTTTAACTAAAGTATACTCCTTTTAATTATAATTGTCAAGAATAGTGCTTATCTCATTTGTGCATGGCATATACATGCTGATATGTTTTTACTATACATGCCTGATTTATCCTTTAAAATAAAACCTGCCGGAATAAATTCTTTTATTCCAACAGGTTTTATTTTACAATATATTCTATTTTACTTTTTGCATTATAAAAATCTATGCTATTTACCAAAACAATTATATCAATACCATCGTGTCATCGGCATATTGTTATTATTTCCTTTGGTCATGAGAAGCTGATGGATATCGATATTCCCAATAAAAAATGCCGCGGCACAGCCACAGAGATAGACATCCCACATCCGGACGAATTCTTCCCCTCTGTCAGCTTTAACCTGATCACGGACCTTTTGAAAATTATTATACCAGCACATCAACGTCTTATAATAATGGCGCCGCAGGCTTTCTATATCGATGATACGGAAATCATAATCATAGGCGATATTGACGATTTCACGCAATGATGGCAGCGTGCCACCCGGAAAGATATATTTACGCATCCACGGATTGCTGACGCCTTCTCCCAGGCCGCTGATATAATGGAGCAAAAACATACCACCGTCCTTCAATAAATGATCCGCCGTTTCCATATACAGGGAATAATTGGATCGTCCCACGTGTTCCAGCATACCTACACTGACAATACGGTCATAGCGGCGGTCTTCATCGACTAAATCACGGTAATCTACCAAATCAATCTGAACCTGCCCTTCCAGCCCCAGTGCCTGGATCCGTTCCTGCCCTTTTTTCCATTGTTCCTTACTCAGGGTACAGCCATAGCCGCGAATGCCATACTTTTTTGCCGCTTCGATGAGAAGATAGCCCCAGCCGCAGCCGATATCGAGAAGGCTCATACCTCTTTCCATATGCAGCTTTTCCAAAATATAGTGTACCTTATTATGCTGTGCCTGTTCTAATGTATCCGTATCCTTCTTGAAATATGCGCAGGAATAACTCATAGATGGGTCCAGCCATAGCTTGTAGAAATCATTTCCTAAATCATAATGAGAAGATACCTGCTTTTTCTGGATTGCTTTGGATTCCGGTGAATATAACAGACGGCTCAACGCGCCTTTGTCCAATGAAAACTGGCTGGTTTGTTCCAACAAGCACCGCAGCGCCGTAAACAAATCTCCTTCTATTTCCAAATCTTTACGCATGTACGCTTCCCCTAAAGCCAGCGACGTAGAAGCAAGCAATTCCCGTTTGGAAATATCATTATGAAAAACAACGTTAAAGTTTGGTTGTCCTTCACCAATGGTATATGTTTTATCATGGAGCCGGACAGTGAAACAATATTTATCAAACCGATTCAAATAATGAATTAAAAAAGTATCTAATATATGCATTGGAAATCCCCCATTCGTATGATTAGTCTGTCGGTGTCTGACCGCAGATGACATTTTCCAGCATCATCATCGTCGTCACCGATCCGATTCCCCCCGGTACAGGAGTAATGGCACCCGCAATGGGTGCTACTTCATCATAGGCAACATCCCCGGTGATTTTACCATCGATGCGGTTGATTCCCACATCAATGACGACGGCCCCGGGCTTGACCATATCAGCCCGAATCAAGCCGGCCTTGCCGGCAGCGGCAATTAAAATATCTGCCCGGCATGTTTCCGCCTGTAAATCCCGCGTCCGGGTATGGCAGTGCGTCACGGTAGCATTGCGATTCAGGCACAATTGCGCCAACGGCTTGCCTACGACATTGCTGCGGCCGATAATGACGACTTCTTTTCCTACCAGGGGAATATGGTAATAATCCAATACGGCCATGACCGCCCGGGGCGTACAAGGTACGAAACCAGGCTGTCCTGTAAAGACATGGGCTATATTGACATCGGTCAAGCCGTCCACATCCTTGGCCGGCGAAATACAATTGACAATGCGGTAAACATTATATTGTTCCGGCATGGGCATCATCAATAGTATGCCATAGACGGACTTCTTTTCGTTAAGATGTTCTATCATGGAAATAATTTCATTTTCCCGGGCAGATACATCTTTATGATAGATTTCAGCGGTAATCCCTACGGATTGGGCAACCCGCTGCAACGAGCCGGCATACAGTGCCGACGGCTTATCATCCCCGACACGCAGGATTGCTAATTCCGGCTGGATATGATGCTCTAATAAATCACCCAGTTTGCGTTCCACCCGTTCCCGATGAAATGCAGCTACTTTTTTCCCATCTAATATTTGCAAAGCGGCTTCCTCCTCTTATCGGCTGAACGTAACATCTACAGTGCTGCCCGGTGCGGCATATGTTCCTGCCGGCGGACTCTGATGCACAGCTTGTCCCATGCCCGTAGGTACAAAACCGAGGCCGGCGTCATTCAGCCAATCATTGACTTCACGGCTGTCCCAACCCATAAACGACGGCATCAGGATTCCTTCGGCCGAGCTGTGGATTTCAGGAATGACATGTCTTTTTATCGGTTCATTTTTCGTCGTTTTCTTGTGGTCTTCCTGACTGGTTGGGCGCAATCCCTTGAAGCGGACGATTTCGGTCATCATTTCTTTAAATACCGGTGCCGCTACTTGCGCGCCGTAGTAGACCCCGCTGGGGTTATCGACGACGATCAATACTACAAACTGCGGATCTTCCAATGGGCCAAAGCCCACAAACGACCCGATATACTGACCTTCCGCATAGCCGGTACCGCCTTTGTTCAGGCGCTGCGCCGTGCCGGTCTTGCCGCAAAATTCATAGCCTTCTATTTTAGCATTCTGCCCGCCGCCAGACGAAATTTCTTCAGCCATATACTTGCTGATCGTATGGCTTGTTTCCGG
>JALCDF010000059.1 GCA_022641375.1 Megasphaera sp.
CGTATTACATATATACCATGTGTCTGGACCTGCCCCTCATCGGGCAGGTCTTTTTTGCAATATACGACGCTATTTGCATGATAATTTTTGTATATAACAAGCCAATCTGTTGTAATGATTTATTTTCTCTCATCGGGTATACTGTAGTCAACATAAGACGTTGAAGCAACTAAGCGGAGACGCAATTTATATATGTATTGAATACAGAGGAGGAGAAAATTATGAAAGAAATTCGGATTGGTTTAGTAGGTGCAGGTTGGATGGGTAAGGCTCACAGCAGTGCGATGTTGGATGAACAGATGTTGTTCGGCCCTGATTTCGGGGTTCCCGTATTTGAAATGGTAGCGGATGCCAATGAAGAGAGCGCTAAGATTGCGCAGCACAAAATCGGCTTCAAACGCATGACGACCGATTGGCATGATTTGGTCAGTGACCCCGCTATCGACCTCGTCGATATTGCGACACCGAACGCGTTCCATTATGAAGTAGCCAAAGCCGCATTGGAAAACGGCAAAAACGTATATTGCGAAAAACCACTGTCCATCTCGGAAGCGGAATCCCAGGAATTGGCGGAATTGGCAGCCAAGAAGAACGTCATCAACTATGTAGGATTCAACAATACCATGAATCCGGCCAACGCCTATGTACGGGACCTCGTACAAAGCGGCAAGCTCGGTAAAATCATGCAGTTCATTGGCCGGTATGACCAGGACCAGCTCCTCGATGAAAATCTTCCCATTACCTGGCGCCACATCAATAAATTAGCCGGCTGCGGCGCTCTCGGGGATCTCGGGTCCCATTTGTTGAGCGTATCCCAGTTCATCATGGGGGATATCGCCGAAGTCAACGCCATGAAGAAGACCATTTTCCCGCAGCGCCCCAAATCTCCGGGCTCCAAAGAAATGGCTCCTGTCGAAAATGAAGACATCATTTCCTTCATGACCCGCTATACCAACGGTGCCGTCGGCATGATTTCTTCCAGCCGCGTAGCGACGGGCCGCAAGAACTATCTCGCTTATGAAATCCAGGGCACCAAGGGTTCGGTCATCTATGATTTGGAAACCATGGGCGAAGTACAGGTATACTTCCAGGCTGATGACGAAGCGGACCGCGGCTTCCGCCGGGTATTCCTGAATCCGAAACACAAAGGCTATGCTGCATTCCAGCCGGCCGGTGGCATCTCCATCGCCTATAATGACATGAAAATCCTGGAAGCCCATGAATTATTCTCGGCCTTGACCCAGGGCACGCCCTATGACTGCAACTTTGAATTCGGTTACAAGATCGACCGTACCATCGCCGCTATCCTGAAATCCGCCGACAAAGGCGCCTGGACACCGGTAAAATAGAGAAACATACACAGGAGGATATGAACATGACTATACACGTTGGCATTGCCCCCGATTCCTGGGGCGTCTGGTTCCCGCAGCATGAAAAACAGACACCGTGGAACCGCTGTCTCGATGAAATGAAAGAAGCCGGCTATGACGGCATCGAATTAGGCCCCTGGGGATATTTCCCCAATACGGCGGCAGCTTTGAAAAAAGAATTGCAAGACCGTTCGCTGGAACTCGTAGCCGGTACTATCGGCGGCAATTTCCTGGAGGATGATTCCGTCGATGAAATGTGCAAGATCATTGACGACATCGCCGCATTGCTGAGCGAATTCCCCGCTGCGAAATACATCGTCCTGCTGCCGCCCATGTATACGGATCTGGAAACGGGCGCCGTTATCATGAACCCCAATCTGTCTGCGGAAGAATGGAAAAAATACTGCGCCAATGTGCAGCGTACAGCGGATCGGGCGGCCAAACACGGCCTGATTGGCGCGTTCCATCCCCATGTAGATTCCCATGTCCAGACCGAAGAACAGATTGAACAGTTCTTGGCCGATACGGATGTGCAGCTGTGTTTCGATACGGGTCACCATGTCTATGGCGGCGGCGAACCGATTTCGTTCTATCGCAAACATGCCGACCGCATTCCCTATATCCACCTCAAGGACTGTGATTTGCAGGTCAAGGCAAAGATGGATGCGGAAAAATGGTCCTTTGCCAAGGCCGTGACGGAAGATATCATGGTGGAACCGGGCAAAGGCAGCATTGACTTCGCCGCCTTCCATGATGCCCTCGTGGAAAAGAATTATCAGGGCTGGTGTGTCGTCGAACAGGATTTATTTCCGGTCAAATCTTTCGACCTGCCGCTGCCCATTGCCAGACGGGGCCGGGAAAACTTGAAAAAAGCAGGGTTCCGATAGAGCAGCAGTATCTGTAAAAATAAAAAAATACACGCATATGACGATAAGTCATATGCGTGTATTTTTTTTTGTATATATAATAACAAGAAAACATAATATATAAGAAACAACACATTTATTATGATGATAATTTATGTATACAACATGAACATTCTGTGTACTGTAGGATGAGGAAAAAACAAGTATACTATACACAGACAAAATAATAAGGCAGCCGGACAGGCTGCCAGTCCTATGTATCTGGAGGTGCTTTTTATGAGTAATGTACAAGCAACAGCAGCCGGTCAGGAGCGGTTATCCTGGTCGACGCGGATTTCCTATGGTCTTGGTGATACGGCCCAGAATGTTGCCTGGGGTGCGATGGGTATCATGACCTTTTTCTATACGGACTACGCCGGCATCGATCCGGCCATCGTCGGTCTGGTCATGTTGATTTCCCGCTGTTTCGATGGAGTATCCGATGTCATCATGGGATTCATCGTGGAAAAGACCCATTCCAAATGGGGGAAATCCCGGCCCTGGATCTTATGGATGAGCGTGCCGTTCGCCATTTCCATCGTATTGATTTATACGGTACCGCAAACGACGCCGTTGCTGCAATTCGCGTATATCTTCGTGACTTATAATTTCTGTACGACCATCTGCTATACGGCACTGAACCTTCCTTATGGCAGCCTGTCGGCCATGATGACCCGCATTTCCAAGGAACGGGATATGCTGTCGATTACCCGTATGTGCCTGTCTCCCTGGGGCCGGATGATATCCGTATCGGGGACCCTGCCGTTGGTCAAGATGTTTGGCGACAATCAGATGGCCTGGGTAGAAGTCATGTCACTATGGGCTGTCGGGGCCATGCTGTTATTGCTCCTCTGTTTCAGCCAGTGTAAGGAAACAGTGGTCATCGAGGCCCGGAAACAAACGGAAAAGATTCCCATGCGGAAATCAGTGGAAGCCTTATTATATAACAAATATTTTTGGAGTGCCCTGACCATCTGGATGATGCAGAACGTCATCTTTACGATTACCGGCACGGTACTGCCATATTATTGCAAATATGTTTTCCTCGATGATTCCTTATACGGGCTGCTGTATTTAGTGGAAACCGTTGTCACCATTTTTGTGATGATGGCCTTCAGTCCGAAACTGTTGCAGCGTTTCGGCAAACGAAATATGTCCCTGGGCGGTGTCATCATCTGTCTCATCGGGCACCTTATCTTCTTGCTCAATCCGCTCGATTTCAACTGGCTCGTGTTCAGCTGCATTATCCGCGGCATCGGCTTTGCGCCGGTACAGTCGGTCATCTTCGGCTTCCTGGGAGACGTCGTGGAATACAGTCAGTGGAAATTCCATATCCGGGAAGAAGGGCTGGTCTTTTCCGGCGGGTCCGTCGGCTGCAAATTGGGAGCCGGCCTTGCCAGCGCCATCCTGACCGGGCTCTTGTCGCTGGCCGGCTATATATCATCCTCTAGCGGCTCGGTCGTCCAGCCGCAAAGTGCGGTGGATATGGTAGTCCGCGTATATGAATTTGCGCCGGTATTCGTCTGGGTCGTCCTGATTGTAGTATTGGCACTATATAATCTGGATAAGATGTACCCGCAGATCATGAAGGAACTGGTAGCCCGCGAAGCCAAAGGCGAACTATGATGAATTTCCCTAGAATTGGACCGATCGGAATTCCGTCGGTGTCAGGATATTGATTTTCTTGAATGCCCGGGCGAAATGGGACGGACTGTTGAAGCCGCACATTTCGGCAATGTCTTCGATATTATATGAGGAAGAGATGAGTAAGTTCTTAGACTGCCGGATGCGGTACAACAGGATGTATTCGTGCGGGGTGCAGTGCAGCTGTTTCTTGAACAGGCGGATAAAATGAGAGGTGCTGATGTTGCACAGTTCGGCCAGGTCTTCCAGCATCAGCTGCTGTTCGTAATGCTGGCTGATATAGTTTAGCGCCGGATCCAGCATACCGATGCCGGGTGCAGCTGTCTGGGGCATCGTGAGCGAGGTCAGGATGCGGTCGATATACAGGGAGGTGAGGGATTCATTGGCCGGCATTTGTTTTCCCTGCTGCAGGATGTTTTGGAACCAGGTCTGAGTCATGGATACCTGCGGGCCGCTGTACAGGATGCCGCTCTTCGTATGGAGATAGTCATAGTAGGCAGCGCTGCTACAGCCGTTATAGTGGAACCAGAGGAAATCACCGGGGGTCTTGCAGCCATAGCTGTGACGGTGGCAGCAGTCCAGCAGGATGACTTCATCCTTATTGGCAATGACAGAATCTTCCGGGGTCGTAGCATAGAACGAGCCGCTGCGGACATACAGCAGTAAGTATTGATTGATTGTATTCCGTTCGACGGCATAGTCTTCGGTGCAATAAAAATGGCCGGACTGTACTGTGTAATATAAGAAATCTTTAGCGAAGTCTGTAGGCAGCTGGAAATCCATAAAAGAAGGGTCCAGGACACCTTTATCGAGAATCTTCATTGAAGAACACCTCCGGGTGTAGTAAGTGATTATACAAAAAATATACTCTCATTTTAACGTATAAGAAGGGGATATGTAAAGAAAATAGTCCAGATTCCGGCCCCTGTTTTCCGGATTTAGGTCTATACCGCACTAAAAAATGTAGTCTCAGGTAAAACAATTGTAAACAAATACTCATGCGGACACTGAAAAAATGCTATTCCCTTAGGCAATACATTATTATTCCTATTGCGCATGCATAACACAAATAGCAATAAATTATAGGTTAGGTTCTAGTGGAAATAGTATAATATACACATAAGTAACAAGAAAACAACTCATAAGATAATCACTATTTCTTGTTGCGTGTGTCCTTATTTATGTGTCCTATATTATTTCGGAGGTGTTCGTATGACTAATGAACAGGTTGTTGCCGAACAAAACAAATCCCTTCCCTGGATAACGAGAGTTTGTTATGGGTTAGGCGATACGGCGCAAAACGTTGTTTGGGGTGCCATGGGTATCCTTACCTTTTTCTACACTGACTATGCTGGTATCGATCCGGCTATCGTCGGCTTGGTAATGCTTATTTCCCGATGCTTTGACGGACTTTCTGATGTCGTCATGGGTTTCATCGTGGAAAAGACAAATTCCAAATGGGGGAAATCTCGTCCCTGGATTTTGTGGATGAGTATTCCCTTTGCTTTGTCTATCGTACTTATTTATACTGTACCGCAGACGACACCAGCTCTTCAGTTTGCGTACATCTTCGTAACGTATAACTTCTGCACGACGATTTGCTACACGGCATTGAATCTTCCGTATGGCAGCTTGTCCGCCATGATGACCCGTGTCTCCAAAGAACGGGATATGCTTTCCATCACGCGTATGTGCCTGTCCCCCTGGGGCCGTATCTTATCCGTTGCCGCAACCTTGCCGCTGATTAAAGTATTTGGCGATACACAGGCTGCCTGGGTAGAAGTCATGGCGATGTGGGCTGTCCTGGCATTAGCGTTATTGCTCCTCTGCTTCAAACAATGTAAAGAAACAGTTGTTATCGAAGCCCGTAAGAAAGTCGATAAGATTCCTGTCGGCAAAGCATTGAAAGCCCTGGCTTGCAACAAGTATTTCTGGAGTGCGGCCATGATCTGGACGATGCAGAACGTCATCTTTACCGTTACCGGCACGGTACTGCCGTATTATTGCAAATATATTTTCATGAACGATTCATTGTACAGTATCCTGTACCTGGTAGAAACCCTGGTTACGATTGCGGTCATGGTCGTGTTCAGCCCGAAACTGTTACGCCGTTTCGGCAAACGGAACATGTCTCTTGCCGGCGTCATCATCTGCCTTATCGGTCATGTTATCTTCTTGTTTGATCCGCTCAACTTCAACATGCTCGTATTCAGCTGCGTCATCCGTGGTATCGGCTTTGCTCCGATCCAGTCCGTTATCTTCGGGTTCTTAGGCGATGTCGTCGAATATGGCCAGTGGAAATTCCACGTCCGTCAGGAAGGCCTGATCTTCTCCGGTGGTTCTGTAGGGACCAAAGTCGGTTCCGGTCTTACCAGTGCAGCCGTTACGGGTCTCTTATCCCTGACCGGGTATGTTGCGTCTTCTTCCGGTGCGGTAGCGCAGTCTCAGGAAGCCATCAATATGGTAGTCACGATTTACAAATATGCCCCGATCATGGTATGGCTCGTCCTGATTTTTATCCTGGTTACTTATAAACTCGATAAACAATATCCGCAGATCATGAAAGACCTCGTAGCTCGTGAAGCTAAAGGTGAAATGTAATTATTAAATGCAGTTGTTAGTTGTTGAAGGAGCGGTTCTTGGTTGTTAAGAACCAACAACCGCATTTCTTCAACAACCGCTTTTCCCAAATGCATTTATTTGACAATGAATTATTTCTGGGAGGTACCTATGGAACAAAATACATATATTACCATTACCCGCCAATATGGCAGCGGCGGTAAAGAAGTATCCTCTATCGTTGCGAAGAAATTAGATTTGCGCCGCTATGACCGCAAGATCATATCCCTGGCAGCAGCGGAAGCGGGATTGACCAGTAACTTTGATGACTTATTGGACCGGTCCTATAACAGCCCTGAAACATGTCTCGGCAACTTGGGGGACTATGCCTACGAACGCGTACCGGAACATAACCGGATGTATATCGAACAGGCGAAAGTTATCCTGGCCATCGCCGAAAAAGGCAGCGCCGTATTCCTGGGACGTTGCGCCGACTATATCCTGAAAGAAAAACCGAACACCTATTCCTTCTTCATCTATGCCGATGACGAATTCCGTACGGCCCGCTCCAAAGACCATTACGGCAATCGGACGCTGAAGGAACTGGACGGCGAAGATAAGAACCGTAAACGCTATTACAGCTATTATACGGGACAAGTCTGGGGTGACCCCAAAAATTATGACCTGATGATTAACACGAGCCATATTTCACTGGAAACAGCGGCCGATATCATCATCAAATACGTAGATCTTCGTCAGGCAGCTAAGGCTCCTGTTGAAGAATAATACAATAGTAACTCACACACTCAAAAAAAAAATCGTCCCTCACATCGAGGGGCGATTTTTTTGGAACCACAAAAGAAGAACAACAACCAAGAACCGCTTTTAAAAGAACCAACAACCAAGAACCGCCTTTCCCAAATAACTAACAACCGCATTTTAAACAAAGTATATCATTGTTATTTTTGGTATACTAAGTATAAGAAAAGTATGAAGGATGGAGTGATATGAGATGGTAATGCTTTATCAGAAAAAAAATCAGCTGCCGGATATGCCGGCCAGGGATATACAGTTAGTATATGTGGGATACAATGACCGGACCGAGACCAGCCTGCCGTCATCGTTCCATTCCCATGCCCAGCATCTGGAAATACAGTATGTCAGCAAGGGAAAAGGCATCATCAGTATCGGCAGCCATCTGTATCACGTCGGCGCCGATGACCTGATTGTCTACAACCGGGGTATGCTCCACGATGAATGTGCCAACCCGGACTATGGCCTGTGGTTCTACAACTGCGGCGTCCGGGGGCTGCAGCTGCCCGGACTGCCGGCGGACTATCTCGTCGATGACAGCATATCACCGGTCATGCATACCGGGCGGTCGGCGAATGCAATCCGCTCGATTTTTTCCTGCCTGTATGAACAGGTCCATGAACAGCGGGAGCAGGGCAGCGTCGTCTGCCCGTATCTGCTCTGCTCGTTATTTTCCATCATCCGCTTCCAGGTGCCGCATGTGCCCCGCCAGGCCGATACACGGCGGGACATCGCTCTGATCCAGGTCAAGAACTATATGGATCAGCACTACATGGAAGAAATGACGGTTGAGCAGCTCAGCACCATGGCGCATATGAGCGTCTCCGGCTTCGCCCATCAGTTCAAACAACGGTCCGGCCTGGCGCCGCTGCGGTATCTGATCCGGCTCCGCATCGGCAAGGCCCAGCAGCTTCTGTTCAGTACGAACCTGTCCATCACCGAAATCTGCATTCGTTCCGGTTTCGGCAATATCAGTTATTTCAATAATCAGTTCAAAAAGTTCGTCGGCATGTCGCCGCAAAGCTGGCGGTTATTGAAGATCGGCAGGGAAAAATTCTAGTTTTTATCGAGAAATCATATCATTTTGCAGAATCGCACAAGCTATGACTTTTTATAGGGCGTAGCATAGGAAATGCAAGCAGAAATGCTAAAGTGCTTTATTATCATATGGGATATACTGTAGTCACAGAAAACATTTTAAGTATTCATTCAGTGAAAGGGAGTATATATTATGAAATTGAGCATGAACGAAGCGACTGCAGTAGAAAAATCAAACTTGGAAACAGATTTGGCATTATGTGAAAAATATGGGTACGATATGATCGAATTACGGACCATGGAATGCCTGCCTGATTATTTGAAAAAACACTCGATTGAAGAATTAGCAGCATATTTCAAGAGCCACAAGGTAAAACCGCTGGCCTTCAATACGCTCTGCTATTTCAACAGCCGCACCCCGGAAGACTATGCGGGCATCCTGGCAGAACTTCGCCAGATGTGCGAATGGGGCGATAAAATCGGCTGCAAGACTGTCATCACCGTACCGACTGTCGACCTCCACAAAGTAACCCGTGCAGAAATCCACGAATCAGCGATTGCCTGCCTGAAAGAAATGGGTGCCATCGCCGCAGAACACGGCATGCGTATTTCCTTGGAATTCATCGGCCATCCGGCAGCTTCCATCAATACCTTCCAGGAAGCATGGGAAATCATCCAGGCCGTAGACCGCGACAACGTCGGCATCACCGTAGACTGCTTCCATTTCCATGGCATGGGTTCACAGATTTCTGATCTGGCCAAAGCAGACGGCAAGAAAATCTTCATCGTCCATTTGAATGATACGGAAGATTTCCCCATCGGCTCGCTCCTCGACGAAGACCGCGTATGGCCGGGAACAGGCTGCATCGATTTGGATGCTATCCTCCAGACCTTGAAGAAAATCGGCTGGAAACAAGACGTCGTATCCCTGGAATTGTTCCGTCCGGAATATTACAAGATGGATCCCGATGATGTATATCGCATCGGCAAAGCAAAATCTGATATCGTTATCCAGCGTAACTTCTAAGGGGAGGGGTATTTATGACTGATGTAGAGGCCAATACAGGGAAATTGTCCTGGGGTACGCGTGTCGCCTATGGGTTAGGCGATACGGCCCAGAATATCGTCTGGGGTGCCATGAGCATCCTGACCTTCTTCTATACCGACTATGCCGGTATAGATCCGGCCATGATCGGGATCGTCATGCTGTTATCCCGGTGTTTTGATGGCTTTTCCGATGTTATCATGGGGTTTGTTGTAGAAAAGACGAATTCCAAATGGGGGAAATCACGGCCATGGATTTTGTGGATGAGCCTGCCTTTTGCAGCATCTATCGTACTGATTTATATGGTACCGCAAGCATCACAGGCCATGCAGTTCGCATATATCTTTGTAACCTATAACTTTTGTACCACCTTCTGTTATACCGCGCTGAACCTGCCATATGGCAGCTTGTCGGCCATGATGACGCGTATCTCCAAGGAACGGGATATGTTGTCCATCGTGCGTATGACCTTGTCGCCGTTCGGCAAGATCCTGGCCGTATCGGCAACATTGCCGCTCATCAAGATTTTTGGTGATACACAGATGGCCTGGGTTAAAGTCATGAGCATCTGGGCTGTCCTGGGTATGCTGCTGTTATTACTCTGCTTCTATAAATGTAAAGAAACCGTCGTCATCGAAGCTCGTAAAAAAGTGACGAAGATACCTGTCGGCAAATCATTGAAGGCCCTGGCACTCAACAAGTATTTCTGGATGGCAGCCTTCCTCTGGATGATGCAAAACGTTATTTTCTATATTACCGGGACGGTATTACCGTACTATTGTAAATATATTTTCCACAATGATTCGTTGTACAGTATCATGTATCTGA
>JALCDF010000060.1 GCA_022641375.1 Megasphaera sp.
ATACGCCTTAGCGGATATATCTTAATGTAAGAAGACACTCTGACCAAAGTAGCAGATAAGACCGATGACAACGATGTAGAAAATGAAATATTTAGCAACGGTCTTCATGATTACGTTGGCTTCGATACTGCCACGCAACTGTTCTGCTTTGTCGTTATCGATGTTATTTTCCTTGATGTATGCATCCAATGCCGGTGCTACAGCGCCGATACCGATAGCGATAGACTGCGGGGAGAACATTTTGCCGATGCCGGCGGAACCGGAGTTAACGGCTGCAAGCCACAGAGATAACTGATTGTTGCCCGGATCCATCTGAGTAGCTGCTGCTGTCTGCAGTGGCCCAAAGAGGACGTTACTGTTCGTGCCGGACCCGGTAATGAATGCACCGAGAGCACCAACCAGCGGAGCAAAGAGAGGATACATCATACCAGTTGCTGCAACGAGGGCACCTGCGATAGCTGCCGTCATGCCGGAATAGGTCATGACTTTTGCGGTAACAACAACGGCGATGATGGTGATATACGTGAATTTCAAGCCTTTAAAGGTCTGACCCAATACCCCGAGCATTTCACCGAAGCCGGCTTTCTGTACGAAGCCGCCGATAAATGCGGAGAGGAAAATCATGATACCAGGAGTTGCAATCCATACGAAGGTGTACGGTTTAGCACCTACGCCCTGATAGATAGGAACTGCGGTACGAATCGTGTTGAGCGGGCCATTGATAGCCGGAATCAATTTAGATGTAAAGAGCAAGAAAACGAAGATAAGGATAAACGGCATAGCTGCACGGATACCTTCGCTAGTGCTGACAGCACGGATATCTGCTTCGATACGATATTCCGGATCATCGACTTTGAAGATTTTAGCACAAATAACGATAACTGCCATGATGATGATGGACGGGCCGATAACAGCCAGTTCCGGACCCATGACGGTACAAAGCAACATTTCAGGAACAGCCAGAGCCAAGCCAGCCAGTAACGTCGGAATAAATACCCCTTTCAGGGCTTTTACGCCGCCACCCATGATAGCTACGACGAAGAACGGACTCAGGACGTTCAGGATAAACAACTGATCAGAAATGAATACACTCAACGGCTGTGCTTCCAAGTTAGTCAGGGAAGCCAGTGTCGTTGTAGGAATAGCGATGGAACCGAATGTCGTCGGTACGGAATTTGCTACCAGGCAGGCAACGATAGATTTCAACGGGTCAAAGCCCAAACCAACCATCATAGCTGCCGGAATAGCAACAGCAGTACCAAACCCTGCCATGCCTTCCATGAACGCACCGAAGCCCCATGCCAGAAGCAGGGAGATGATACGCATATCCGGGCTCACACTGGTAAGCATGGTCTTGATCGTTTCCATAGCTTTGGTATGAACAACCAGGTTATATGTGAAGATAGCTGATGTGATAACCAGCAAGATAGGCCAGATAGCCAGAGCAACGCCTTCGAGGAATGCCGAGAACATGATGCCTGCCGACTGTCCAAACGCGAAGACAGCAACGATGAATGACAAAATAAATGCAATAGAGCACGCTTTCCATGCAGGCACTTTAAGTACTGTCAACCCGACGACCAACCATAAAATTGGCAATAATGCTAAGAATACAAGTAATGCTGACATATGAATTTCACCCTTTCACTTTTTAATGCAAAAATAAAATTATGAAATACTTTTTTGTTTACTTCATAAGGCACGTTCAGTTGGTCCATACCACGGGCGACCAAGAAGGAACCTTACTACCGTTTATATCACCTCTTTTTCTTTTACAGTACCACCCTGTAAAATAATACCCTCCTTTTTATATAGCTCCTTTCTGTTTCAATGGGCTTTCGATTACACTTTATATTTATTATAATGCATTTATCGAATAAAGCAATATCATATACAATTATTGCAACGACTTTTTTTATTGATACTTTTTGTGCATTGGTTATCGTGCTATATTTAAATATTTTCCTCAATGGCATATTTCATTTTACAATATAGACACTGAACAAGTCTTTTTCTGCTGAAATCTTTTTTTATCATACATTATATTTGTATTTCGTATTTAATTGTGGTCATTTTTTGCTTTACTTCGTTAAAAAATTATCATTTTTATTATGCTTTTAAATCATTTATACAGAACGTATATTCTCTTTTATTTAAAGTCTATACGCAGCTCCCACTGATTCCCGAAACAACTGGTACAAAGATAATAAAATATGCTATAATAAATGAAATCCGGAAGTTCTTTCAAACCCGACGGAAATGAATAGACAGGAGGAATTCACATGGCAGTAATCACTAAAGATACCGGTATCATCGAGGCCGTTCAAAAATATCCGCAGATCATTCAGATTTTCCAAGCCTATGGACTTGGCTGCGTCGGCTGCATGGCAGCCCATTTTGAAACAATCGGCGAAGGCGCCGGCGCCCACGGTCTGGACGTAGATGCGCTCATTGCCGACATCAACGATTGTATCGCTGACAGCGCAACTAAATAATCTGTTCCATTGATTATAAAAATCCCCCATCCTTTTACAAGGACGGGGGATTTGTATATATCCTATACTAGATAATCTGTTATTTCTTGAGGACGCCGGCACAACGGGCACACAGAGTCGGATGATCCGGATCCTGACCTACCGTATCACTGTGGATCCAGCAGCGTTCACATTTTTCTTCCAGGCTCGGCTTGACGACGACTTTCATGTCCGGATGGTTTTCACCGCTCACTGCATCAGCCGGAGCTTCTTTCTGTACGACATAGACTTCACTGGCAATCAGCAGGGTATCCAGCTGATATTCCCACTGGCTGAGGAAATCAAAGTCTTCCCCTTTGCAGTAAATGGTGACAGCCGCATCGAGGGCATGGCCGATCTGATGAGCTTTGCGGGCTCCTTCGAGGGCCTTGGTCAAATCGCTACGATAGCTCAACAATGTCGACCAACGTTCTTCCAGCGCCTTGTTGAGGTATTCTTTATGAGCCTTGGGCCAATCCGTCAACAATACGCTTTCTTCTTTCGTCGAAGTCTGCGGCATATTCTGCCATACTTCTTCCGCCGTAAAAGACAATACCGGCGAAATGATCTTGACCATCGTATCGAGGATCTGATACATTGCCGTCTGCGCACTGCGGCGATATCTGGAATCAGACTTGGACGCGTACAAGCGGTCTTTGATGACGTCGAGATAGAAAGCACTCAAATCGACGGTGCAGAAGTTATGGACAGCATGATACATGTTATGGAACTGATAATTTTCATATGCTGCCGTGACTTCTTCATAGACCTGTTCCAGGCGGAGCAAGGCCCATTTATCCATTTCACCCATATCTGCATAGGCTACACTGTCTTTTTCGGGATCGAAATCATATAAGTTCCCCAACAAATACCGGAAAGTATTGCGGATTTTGCGATAGGCATCGGAGAGCTGTTTCAAGATTTTTGGTGACAGACGGATATCTCCCTGATAATCGGCCGAAGAAACCCAGAGACGCATGACATCGGCACCGTATTTATCGATTACATCCTGTGGTGCTACCGTATTGCCGACGGATTTCGACATCTTACGGCCTTCACCATCTACGGTAAAGCCATGGGTCAATACGGCTTTATACGGTGCGCAGTCGTTTACGGCAACAGACGTCAGCAGGGACGAGTTGAACCAGCCGCGATGCTGGTCGGAGCCTTCCAGATACATTTCGCAGGGATAATCGGAGTCGGGATCGTTGCAGAGTACGCCCTGATGCGTACAGCCGCTGTCAAACCAGACATCCATGATGTCGCTTTCCTTCTTGAATTCTGTACCGCCGCAATGCGGGCACGTAAATCCATCGGGAAGCAGGTCTTTGGCATCATGCATCCACCATGCATCGGAACCTTCTTTGGCAAACAATTCCTGTAAATGGGCAATCGTTTCATCGTTGATGATCGGTTCGCCACATTTCTGGCAGTAGAAAATAGGAATCGGCACGCCCCAGACACGCTGACGGGAAATGCACCAGTCACCGCGGTCGCGGATCATATTGTAAATGCGGTCATGACCCCAGGACGGGATCCATTTGACGCGGTCGATAGCTTCCAATGCCTTCTGGCGATAGCCGTCAACAGAGGAGAACCACTGTTCCGTCGCGCGATAAATAATCGGTTTCTTGCAGCGCCAGCAATGCGGATACTGATGGCGGAAAGAACTCTTGGCAAACAAGGCTCCCAATGAGGCTAATTTTTTGATGACCGGTACATTGGCATCAAAGACGAACATGCCTTCGAAATCAGGGATTACTTTAGTATATTTGCCGTCGGGACCGACTGTTCCGAGCGGTTTGAGTCCCCAAGATGCATATTTCTGGCAGACATTGAAGTCGTCTTCGCCATGATCCGGTGCAGTATGGACGAGGCCGGTACCTGTTTCCAGGGTAACATGGTCACCGAGGATGACCGGAACTTTGCGGTCTTCATAGAACGGATGCTGGAATACCAATCCTTCGAGTTGTTTCCCCGTCATGACATCCGGCAGTACTTCGTAGTCCGTCACTTTGCCGGCCTGCATCGTTTCCGTTACCAGGTCTTTGGCCATGAGCAGGTATTCTTCGCCGGCTCTGACCCAGACATATTCAAATTTTTCATTGGCACAGATAGCTTCGTTGCAGGGGATTGTCCAAGGCGTCGTCGTCCAGATGACGGCAAAGGTCTTGTCCGGGTCCGCCCCTTTAGGCATGTGGCAATTCAAATCAACCGCTTTGAATTTAACATACAGCGAGAATGATTTATCGTCTTTATATTCGATTTCCGCTTCTGCCAGGGCCGTTTCACAGTTCGGGCACCAGTAGACCGTCTTCAGGCCTTTGTAGATATAGCCTTTTTTGGCCATCTTGCCGAATACGCCGATCTGAGCTACTTCGATGGGTTTTTGCAAGGTCAGATACGGATGGTCCCATTCGCCCATGACGCCGAACCGGATGAAGTCCGCTTTCTGTTCTTCGACCCGGGCCAAGGCGTATTCACGGCATTTGGCACGCAAATCAAGCGGTGCCATTTCGTGACGGTTCAGTCCCGTGTCTTTGATGACGGCATGTTCAATCGGCAGGCCGTGCGTATCCCAGCCGGGAATGTATTTCGTATAGCATCCCTGCTGCGTCTTATATTTGAGGATAATATCTTTCAATACCTTATTGAGGGCATGGCCGATATGCAATTTGCCATTTGCGTAAGGAGGGCCGTCATGCAGAATGAATTTAGGAGCCCCATCCCGTTTCTGCAGCCGTTTTTCATAAATTTTGTGTTCCTGCCACCATTTCAGCATATCCGGTTCCCGTGCCGGCAAATTACCGCGCATAGGGAAATCCGTCTGAGGCAGATGTAAAGTCTTACCGTAGTCCATCATGTTTCCTCCTTCGAAAGTAAAAAAATAACGTCTTCATCCCCAAAGGGACGAAGACGTAATCACCGTGGTACCACCCTATTGACTGCTATTGCAGCCACTCGATGCAAGTAACGATGCAACCCGCCGGCTGGTTCACAGCCAGAGCTCCCAAGTGATCCGCCCGTTTATGGCCTTTCCCGGGCTCACACTATTCCCGGTTCGCTGTAAAGACTATAAAAACGTGCCGTCTTGTTCATTGCTTTTCATGTACAATTATCTTATTTTCATTGTATATAGGGTATTGTAAAGGCTGACTCCCTATTTGTCAAGGAGAAAATCTGTTTACCAGCCCGTCTTACCTTTCTATTTCCAAAATTCAACTTCTGATTCGTCGAGGCCGATATTTTTAGCCAGAAATACAGGATTTTGTCCCATAGCTTTTTGCTTCTGATAATCTTTCATCGCTTTGACGGCGACATTGCCGAGAATCAGGCAGGCCGGGATATTGATCAGCGTCATGAGCCCCATGGTAATATCGGCAATATCCCAGGCTGCGGCCATGGACATGCCGGCACCGACGAATATGACCAGTGCACAAAGGATGCGGAACCAAAACATGAATTTCGTTCCCGGTTCCCGGCGATGGATAAAGTTGAGGCAGCCGTGGACATAGTACAGGTTGCCAATCAACGTAGAAAATGCAAACAAAATCATGCAGACCGTAATGAGCAAAGGTCCAAAATCACCATAGACGGATGTCGCCGCGTTCTGTACATAGACAGCTCCGGCCGCTTCTTTGGTAATCGGCACATTGGAGAACAACCCCATAAAAGCCGTTGCGCTGCATACCAGCATCGTATCAATAAAAACGGATAACATCTGTACCAGACCCTGTTTGACCGGATGGCTGACATCCGCTGTCGCTGCTGCGTTCGGTGCAGAACCGACACCGGCTTCATTCGAATACAGACCGCGCTTGATGCCATAGACCATACAGGATCCAGATACGCCACCCATGATAGACTGGAAATCGAACGCATCGGCAAAGATAAGGGCAAACACTCTGGGCAGTTCACCGATATGGAACAAAATAACGAACAACGCCGCCAAAATATAGACCAATCCCATGAGAGGAACCATCACGACCGCTACTTTGACGATTCGTTTGCCGCCGCCCATAATGCAGTAGCCTACGAGAACGGCCAGAATAGCCCCAATGATCCAGGGTGTCGTAGTTTTATCATAGAACGGATACACGGCAAAGGTAGACTGCAGATTGAAGGAACATAAGAGGTTGAACCCGCCGGCATAGGTCAGGATGAGGAATACCGCAAATACGACCCCTAACGACCGGTTGTGCATCGCCGTTTCTATATAGTACGCCGGGCCGCCGTAACTGCCGCCCTGGCTGTCGCGCCGTTTGTACACCTGGGCCAGGGTGCTTTCGATAAACGCACTGGCACCGCCGATGAGCGCCAACAGCCACATCCAGAATACCGCGCCAGGTCCGCCCAGGCAGATAGCGGTAGATACGCCGATGATATTCCCGGTACCTACGCGGGAAGCCGTGGATACCATGAGCGCCTGAAACGATGAAATCGCCCCTTTTGTCTTCGGCTTTTCCGTCACGACACGAATACTTTCCCCAAACATACGGAGCTGGATGAACCTCGTTTTCCATGTAAAAATCAGTCCGGCAATGAGTAATACGATAATAAGGATAGGATAATACATGATACCATCTAAATAATCCAAGACCGACATAATCATTACATCATACACTTCCTTTCTTCCGTTAATAAATAAAAAATAAACTATAGTAAAAATCATACTTTCTTTTTCATATATTGTCAATAAATATGCGTATTCTAAATACGCTGCATATAAAAAACAAGCCATCCCTCTCTGAGATGACTTGTCGTATTCCGGAATTTTTTATCGTATCCGATTGAATAGGAATACACCGCGTTTTCACGATGTGAATGTTTTTACTCCTTTTTCATCGTTATTTTTCAGTTATGCTCAATTGATATACTGTTTCGGCTTTCCACACATCGCCCTTACGCAAAATCGGCTGATCAAACGCCGGATGTGCCAACGCATTGGGGAAATACTGCGCTTCCAGACAAAAACCACTGCGACGGGTAAATGCCGTTCCCTGTTTTCCCAACGGCGTCCCATCCAAATAATTGCCGCTATAGAATTGCACCCCGGGCTGACTGGTATAAGCTGTCAACGTAATTCCCGACGTATCGCCGACGGCACGGGCCATCTTGCAGAGTCCTTTGCCGGTCCAATCGGTGACAGGCGGATTGCAGGGAGCCCAACGGATGACCCAGTTATGGTCATAGCCATGCCCCCAGCGCAGCTGATCGAAATCATCGTCTATATGGTCACCGATCCGAGTCGGCTGGCGCAAATCCATAGGGGTGCCATCGACGGAAATAATCTTGCCATCCGGCAGTGATTCGGCATCACTTTCCGTATAGGCATCGGCAAACAGCTGAATCGTGTGATTCAGGACAGAACCACTGTCATAGCCATTGAGATTGAAATAGGTGTGATTGGTAAGATTGCATATCGTATCCGCATCCGATACGGCCTGATACCGGATTGTCACGGCATCGGACTCGGTCACATCGTACCATACGGTGACATGGAGCGTGCCGGGATAATTCCCTTCACCAGCCGGACTGGTATAGGTCAGCTTTAAGCCGTCAGCGGTAATTTCGGCATCCCAGAGTTGTTTATGGAACCCGGTCCGGCTGCCACCATGGAGGTGATTGGCCCCATCATTGCATTCCAGCTGGTATTCCCGTCCATTCAGGGAAAAGCGGCCTTTGGCAATGCGGTTCGCACAGCGGCCAATAAGCGCCCCGATAAATTTATCTTCTTTTTCATAGGTCCCGATATCCCCGTACCCCAGGACAATATCAATATATTCCCCTTGTTTCCCCTTAGTTTTTAAAGATTGAACAGCCCCGCCATAGGTACAAACGGATAATATCGTTCCCCGGCTGTTACAGATATGATATAACGAAACGTCTCTTCCATCGCGGAGAGTTCCAAATTCCTGTTTCATTATTGTGCTCATGCAAATCACCCTTTCTTCTCTGATTTATTTAATAAGTATATCATAAAATAGCATTTTGTTTCTATATCAATTTTATATAATGTGCTTAAGCACATATTTATCATGCATACCCGTTTCTATTTTCATATACCGTATGTGTCCTTCTCCCTCCGTAACCAAACCATTCATCCCGAGTTGTTTACGAACACAGTCTGTAGTAAAATAAGACTATATCATAAACTAATTTGTGAGGGGAGTACATCATGGTTACAATCAAACAGATTGCCGATTTATGCGGCGTATCCCGCGGAACCGTAGATCGGGTATTAAATAACCGGGGCAATGTCAAAGCAGAAAAACGTGAGCTCGTCCTGCAAATGGCAAAAAAGCTGAAGTATAAACCGAATCCAGCCGGGAAAGCCCTGGCCGCCAGAAAAATCAATCCGGTCGCCGCTGTCGTACTACCTTCTGCCGGTATTGTTTTTTTTGATGACTTAATCCGGGCCATGGAAAATGCCGCTAAAAAATATGAAGACTACGGCATGCATACCCAATGGCATATCATGAAAGGATACGATGTCGACGAGCAGTGCCGCATCCTGGAAGAACTCCGCCCCCAGGTCAATGCCGTCATCATCAATCCCATCAATGATTCCCGCGTAGCCGAAAAGCTGAACGACCTGATCCGGGATGGTATTTTCGTCGTCACGATCAATAATGATATCGAACAAGTACACCAACACTACTATGTAGGCAGTGATTATGTCAATGGCGGGCGCACCATGGGCGCCCTGCTCAAAATGACCGGTCCCAGCGAAGCTCATATCGGTATCATCTTAGGCTCCCTGAAGATGCTGGGGCATCTCCATCGCCTCCAAGGCTTCAAACAGGCCATCGCCGGCATTCCATCTTATTCTATCGTCCAGGTCATCGAAGATAATGATGATAACATCGCCGCGTTTTCCAAGACCCGTGATATGCTCGCAGCTCATCCGGAAATCAATGTCCTCATCAATTTGTCGTCAGGCGGTTCGTACGGATCCTGCCGTGCAGCTTTAGATGCCGCAGACCGGACATTTCTCATCCTCGTCTTCGATACGATTCCGACAACCCGGAATCTCATGAAAAAGGGCGTGATACAGGCTGCTGTATATCAGCATCCCCGCCAGCAGGGACAAAAAGCCATGCTCCTCGTATTCGATTACCTGGTAAACGGCATCATCCCCGACAGAGAGCAATATATCATGAACAACGAAATCCGCATCCGGGAAAATATATAAAGATACCTGGCGGAACAGAATCCAGATAATGAAATGCACCTCGTGTCAGCTTCTGCTGACAGTGAGAGGTGCATTTTTTATATACCCTGCTGCCGGACCCTATGAAATTAACAGATTTCTACGAGTTCCATCCCTAGCATGACCGCCAGATCATGGATTTGTTCCTCTTTAAGCCGGAAACTCAATACCGTATGATGTCCACCGCCAGCCTGGATCCATTTCGCCGCTCCTTCTTTCAGGCCGGCTTTGGGAGTCCAAAGCTGCTTGGCCACCGGCAGATGCGGCGTTTCTGCTTCTGGTTTATGGCAGGTAACGGGATAACTGATCATGCGGAATCCCTGACGGAAATCCGCTACAGTCACATCGACGGCATCTCCTTCAGAACCAGTAAA
>JALCDF010000061.1 GCA_022641375.1 Megasphaera sp.
CACCTAAATTAACCCGAGTAATATTATTAGTATCTACAGATGCTTTCGGATTCCATGCGCCAAGGTCCAACTGCCATTCACCCTGTGTCCACTGCGTCTGCGGTGTAGCAAAGGCAAACGATGTTACGCAAGCAGCTGCCAATGCAGCCAGTGCTAATGATTTCTTTTTCATAACTATCCCTGCTTTCTCAAAATTAATTGATAATGCCTTTTTTTCTCGGTATTACGTAATAGTGTACCATACCATTGTTACAGCTTTATTACAGAACTTTTTCCCTTCTCGATAAAATTCCCCCTCTTTTTTTATAACGGATTATATATATTATACTATACCATTATTTTGATGTTTTTTCTACATACGAAATAATTTCTTTCAATACCGCCGGCAGTTTTTCCGATACGCTGCCGATATGGACCCGTTCGGTCCGTTCATGGAGATCCTTCCCCCACGGCCCCAGCAGTAAGAAGGGAATCCGCATTTCTGCCATGGCTGTAAAATCGAAGCTATAGGATTTCCCCCATAAAAGGAGATTTTTTTCGACCATATCTTCATTCAGGTTAGGATTGGGACAACAATAACTGCAATCCGAAATACCATTGAAATATCGTCCGTAGGTAACATCCGTCACGCGCCGGATATCTTCCAGCAAACCTGTAAATGTATCGTCATGAATGGCCAGGCTGTCTGCCGCCGGATAATACGGCGGTGCAATGGCAATAACCACCATCGGCTGCGTCATACCCGTAAAATCAATGATTTTTTCCAATATATGGATGGTTTCCCCGGCATAGTTGCTTTCCCCTTTTTGCAGGGCTACAAAGCTGGTATTGCGGATATTCTGATAAAACACGTCAAATCCCGGATAGGAATGCGCCCGTTTGATGAGTTCCGCCGCACTGATAACTTCCACTTTACCCGTATACGCCAAGTTTTTCATCGTCCGTGATACGGCCTGGCGGGCCGCATCCATAAAGATATACATGACATCATCCGACGTTTTTTCATAGGTCATGACATTGGCACAAGCAGCTGCCCGTTGAGGCAGTGATACATCATAATTCCGTTTACGGTCCCGCAAATAAATCCAGGCCGGCGGCGGGGTCACTTCATCCCCACAATGATCTGCCAAAGCCATATCCCCTTCGGTAGAAGCGATAAGATGGGCTAAAATACCGATTGGATTGACACCGTATTTATAATTTCCCAAATGAACTGTTTTTCCCTGTACCAGGACCACCGGCAACATCTTGCCGACGGTACCGGTATAAGCCCGGAGAGCGCCATTTTTCTTGCCGTTCACCTTTTTATTCGGTTCACTGTTTACCAGGATCCGGTACACTAGTCCATACGTATCGCGCAAGTCCTTCAGTACTGATAACGCCGTACGCATACCTGCCGAATAGGCTTCTTCATCAGGCAGGGATACATAGAGAAGGCTGATGTCGCCGGGATGATGGGCATATTCTTCAAAAACAGCCAGCTGTGCTGCGGCACCGCCTTTCATATCACAAGAACCGCGGCCAAAGATCCATTCACCGCTTTGCGCATCTTTTATGACATCTTCATCGGTTTCCGTCCGCAATATATCCTGTAAAATCAAATCGGGCATGTACGCATGTTCCTGCAAACTTCCATAGGCCTCGATATCGACTACATCATGATGATTGAGAAAAACAACAGTATCTTTTTTCTTGCCGGCAATATATCCGTACACCAGCGAGCGGTCCAATATGTCATGGGGTGCATGAATCATACCACACATGACGTTTGGCATATTCGATAACATGCGCTGCAGATATTTTTCTATTTCCACTTCTCCCTCGGTACCGGTTTCACTGTGAATAGCGATCATCTGCCGCAGCAATTGCATTACTCTTTCTTTTCTATCCATCTATAGGCCCCCTTTATTTAAAAATCCATTTCTTACGTGATACATAATTCCATACCGTAACGATAGCGCTGGCCATGATTTTAGAAACCATCGGATTCAGGCCTAAAATCACCGGTGACGTAAATATCCACATCAGCAGCAGATTCCATCCCAATCCCAACGTACTTACCAGAAAGACCAACGAAACTTCTGCACCCCTCTGATACCGGCTGCCACTGTCAAATACAAAGCGGTTGCATAATATATAATGATAGATGGTGGACGTAGCAAAAGCCAATGTCGTTGCTGCCAGGACATTTTGTGTCTGCAAGGAAAAAAAAGCAACCCGCATCAATCCTGAAAAAAACAGATAGAACAATCCCCATTCCAGTAATGCTGCTGATCCGCCTACACATAAATACATAAATAATTTCATGTATTTATTATTCGTATAATCAAAACCAAATATTGTCTTTGTCTTCATTCTATCTTGCCTGTTCCTTATGATTTTATTTATATTTTCTTATATATTTTCATTATACGGCATATTTCCATGAAATGCCATATCTTACAATTTATATTTGATGATCCCTGCTTCTCGAATGACAGAAAATAAAAAATCCTCCAATAGGCTGGAGGATTTTTCTGTTTCGGAATTATTTCAATTTTTTAGCTACGTCGCCGGTAACATCCGTAGACTGACCGCTGACTACAGCACCTTTCAGTACGATATAATCCAGGCCCTTTTCAGCCTTTACTTCATTTGTTTTAGCCAGGATATCCTTTTCCAAAGGAGCAAACAAGCTAATACGCTGTTTATTCAACTGCGCATTATATTTCTGGACCAATGCTTCCTGAGCCTTTTTATCGCTTGTCTTTTTAGCTTCAGCCTGGAAAGAACTCTGAGCTTTCTTTACATCAGACTGCCAGGTAGACATCGTCGTCGCAAATTTCGGATGCTGCTGCATCAATGCTGACATATCTACTGTACCCAGACCGGCAGCAAAAGCACCTCCGAATGTTCCAAACGTCATAAGAGCAGCCATAACTGCTGTCATCATTTTTTTACTGCATTTCATAATAATATTCCTCCTTCATATATTTTGATTTATTCGTGAACTCCCGTAATTTGGAAGCATTCTTTACGAACGCTGTCTTCACAAGAGCGCATTGCTAATATCGTCTTTTCAAACAAATCATTCAAATCCCAACCGAGCATTTCCGCTCCCTGTTTGATAACATCACGGGAACAGCCGGCAGCAAACCGTTTATCTTTGAATTTTTTCTTGATGCTCTTTACTTCCATATCCTGCACGCTTTTGGACGGCCGCATCTTAGCTGCAGCCCAAATCAATCCGGTCAATTCATCGGCAGCAAAGAGTACCTTTTCCATCTGGTGTTCCGGTTTGATATCGACGCACAGGCCATAGCCGTGACACACTACGGAATGGATGAATGTATCATCGGCGTTGATTTCCTTTAACAATTCCGGTGCTTTTTTGCAATGTTCCTGCGGATATTTTTCAAAATCCACATCATGAAGGAGACCTACAAGACCCCAGTAATCCACGTCTTTGCCATAACCCAGTTCGTTGGCATACCAGCGCATCATACCTTCTACCGTAAGGCCATGCATGATATGAAATGGTTCCCCATTATATTTACGCAGCAATGCGAGTGCTTCTGCTCTTTCCATTTGCATTCCCCTTCCTCTTACAGATTTAATGCTATTATATCACTACAGAAAATGTTTTTATAGAGGGGCGCTGTGATTTATTTATGAGATTCTGTCATGAAATCCGAACGCTGTATCCCGACTGACAGCCTATTCATCCTGAAATCTTCTACGACTTGCATAAATCGTTGATCGTGAATGGGATTATGGGTGAATCCGAAAAGATGGGACGGACAATGGCAGTCTGTACAGCCAAATCCTGCTATATGCCAATCGGCAACAGTATCAACGGCCTGGGCTATTTCGTGTTCCAAATCATCGGCTGTCCGTATGGGAATGACAGCGATGATATCTCCTTCCTGACGCAGATAGTCTATATGCCAATGCATTTGTTTCCGTCTGCGTTGATGGCGGGCCATGCGGGCTGCCAGATTTTTCTTCGCTGAACCGACATAGACATAATACCCGGCAGGAAATCGTATATTTCCCCTGGCTCCGATGCAGATATCCTTTTCTGTACGAATCTGCAATACAATCATATAATCTCCCCGGTCATGATTTTCCCGCGTGAGTATATCTTCCGGATAGGATAAAAGCCCGACCGGTTCCGGATAGCTGAACGACGTATCCCAACGTATTGCCAATGCTTTCCAATCCAGTCGTGGTGCAGATTCCTGAAACGCCGCAGCAAAGGCCGGGTCCGTATGGTAATCCGGTAAAAACCAGGAAGCCCGGTCCCAATGAACAAGAAAAAGGACACCGGTATGGATGCCCTTATCATGCATAGCAGCTAATTCTAATATATGTTTACGGCCCCGTTCCGTGACCGCATCAGGAAACATCGCTCCCCTGGTACTGAAAAGAGTACATGACTTTACTTCTACATAAAATAATTCATTTTCCCTTCCCAAAAGCAAATCAAAACGGCTGTCACCAACGGTCACTTCCCGCCGTATCAAATCATAAGATTCCCAGCCGGGAATCTTATGATCTTGCACTAGTGAAGCTGCTGCTGTATTTGTATATTGTGTATCGAGAAGAACAGGAACCCCATCACGTTCTATTCCCACGACATCATAGCCTGTTTTACGATTGGGATTATCGGCCTGGCGAAGATACAAGACCACGCCGGGAAATAAAAGTTCCCACATACGACCCGGATTCGGCATATGACAGGTCACCATCCGTCCATCCAGTTCTGCATGGACAATAAAGCGGTTCGGCCGGTCTGTAAATGATCCCTTACGTATAATCCTGTTCATAGATGATACTCCATTCGTATGTATTTCTTTATTGTTCGATCCAGTCGCCTGTAAATGTTACTGCCGCCGGGCCGGTCATATAAACGTTGCCATCCTGTTCATTATATTCAATATGAAGCGTTCCTAAATAAAGCTGTACATCGACACTGCGGCCGGTAAATCCATTAAGGTATGAACCGACTGCACACGCACAAGACCCGGTACCGCAAGCCAGGGTAGCACCGGCTCCCCGTTCCCATGTATGGACTTTAATCGTATGGTTATCCATAACCTGGACAAAATTCATATTCGTCTTGCGGGGAAATGCCTTATACGTTTCGAACTTTGGCCCCAGTTCATGGATATTGACGGCATCCACATCTTTCACATAGGTCATGGTATGAGGTACCCCCATGAGCAGGCTGGTGATTTTATACGTCTTATCATCGATTTGAATCGGTTCATCCACAACCGTACCAGCAGGGCCATCCATTGGAATCTGAGTACGATCCGTAAACGGCTTGCCCATATTGATCGTAACCAACGTGACTTTGCCATCTGCTCCCACCGTTACCTTGGGTTTCATGATGCCGGCCAGCGTTTCTACCGTAAATTCATCTTTGGTAATGATTCCATTATCATACACATATTTAGCAAAACAACGAATACCGTTGCCGCACATTTCAGCTTCACTGCCATCCGCATTGATGATGCGCATACGGACATCAGCTTTTTCACTGGGTACGACAACGATGATGCCATCGGCACCGATACCGGTATGTTGGGCACACATAGCCACTGCGAGCTGAGAGTAATCTTTAGTTGCTCCATTTTTATCTTTTAAAAATACAAAGTCATTCCCTAAGCCATGCATTTTAATAAATTTCATATTAATATATCCTCCCTGTGAATCGGTATCCTCAAATGAATACAATTCGTACATACTATGTATATCGTTAGAAAATGATAATTCTATTTCCTACAATTTATAGTATACATAGCTGAAATTCGCAATTATACTAAAAAAATGCTATACTTATTGCAAATCCTGTTTTCTCTATTGCGGATATACACTCTCTGAAAGGTGTTTTGTAAAACTGATGAATATCTCTAACAAAACCGGTTATTTACACCAACAACTAAAATTATTTTATCTGTCTGACCAACGGGATTGGAAATGTCCCTATCATTATCATGATTTTGATAAGATAACTATCTTTCTCCAAGGCAGCGTAACCTATGAAATAGAAGGGAAATCATATGTTCTTCAGCCCTACGATATCGTTATTGTACGGGCAGGGCAGATGCATCGTCCTATTATCTCCGGCTCTGCCGTCTACGAACGCATCATCGCGTATATCGCTCCTTCGTTTTTTATGTACTGCAAAAAGCGAAACTGCGATGTGTCCACTGTTTTTACACAAAATACCTCCCACGTACTGCGCCAGCCTCAGGAAATGGGCAGTATCTTCGGTACTACCTGTCGTCTGCGCCAAGCTTTTTCCCAAAAAGAGAATGACTGCATGTTGCTGCAGGAAACCATTTTTCTGGAATTCATGATATTCTTATCCCAGGCCGTACAACAAAAGTGGTTAGGCTCCGTCAAAACAGGCCCTCAAAATGAAAAAATTCAAACCATTATAGCGTATATTAACCAGAATCTGACAACCCCGTTGACCGTTTCCTCTCTGGCTGTCCGTTTCTATATCAGCCCCGACTATCTCATGCACCTGTTCAAGAAAGAGACAGGGTATTCCATTGCCCAATATATCACGACCAAACGCCTCGTATTGGCCCGCAGCCTGATAGAAAAAAGTATCCCCCTGACAACAGTATGTTATGACAGTGGTTTTAAAAACTATTCTACATTCTACCGGGCCTGGAAACATTTTTTCCATACTTCTCCCAGTAAAGGCTCCTGGAAAATAGAAGAACCAGGTTTTTCCGAGTAATACAGGAGGATGGAAATTCTGATTTATCATTTTTACTATCAATCCTATATCATTTAGGCATATGCGGCTGTCAGGATAGGAATTATGCAATGCCATATCGTATACTGTATATAGTAGTATATTAATATTTTCATCGTATCGGAAAGAAGTTGATCGTATGTCTATTCATGAAATCTCCTATCCTTCTCAGAACGGCCGGGATACCATCAAAGCCTGGTCTTACAGTCCTCTGGGAAAACCTCGCGGTATCATCCAGATCATTCATGGTTTCGGTGAACATTCCCGCCGGTATATGCACATGATCCTGGCATTCCAGGAAGCCGGGTTTGTCGTCTATGCGGATGATCACATCGGTCATGGGAAAACGGGCGTCGACAGCAAAACACTAGGAGACCCCCATTCCAAAGATTATCATACGTATATTGACGATGAAAAATCTCTTCATGATATTGCTGTCAAAGAATATCCGCATCTTCCTTTTTTACTGTTCGGCCATAGCTGGGGCTCCCTTATTGCCCGTGCCTATGCCGCTATATATGGTGAAGAGGTGACAGCTGTCGGCCTTTGCGGCGTCGTATCCCATATGAAGGGCTGTGACATTGAACGTCATGATCCGGATATGAAAGCGGCTGTCGAAGAAGATCCCTATCAACCGGCTGGGGAATGGATGGAAAAAACCTTCCTCGATCTGACGGAACGTATTCCTACAGCTATCAGCCCCAATGCCTGGATTGCCCGTGATATGCGTATCGTCGCCGATCACACAAACGATCCTTTTAATTCTTTTGATGTCACCTTACAACTGATTTGGGATTTTGTCCAAATGTATGATTTCGTCCAAAATGAAGAATGGGCTCAAAAGGTGCCTAAAACCATGCCGTTTTATCTTATTTCCGGCGATCAGGATCCCTGTGGTAATTATGGCGAAGGCACATACTATGTAGCCAATCTCCTCATCTCATCAGGTCATAAAGCTACGGTTCACGTCTATCCCGGGTATCGCCATGAAATCCATAATGAACTCGATCTGCGTTGTGAAGTAGAAAAGGGAATTATTGATTTCTTCAACAACAGTATTCATTAAACCAGAAAAAAGGGTATTGATTCTTATCCGTTAGAATAGGAACCAATACCCTTTTTTATTCATTATTTACGATTAAAATTAATCAGGCATCCTGCTTTTACGATTTGCTTTTCTTCAGGAGTCATATCCGCTATATACAGCGTAATTTCTTTTACTGTATCACCGACAATATAGGCTTTAATATCTTTCATATCTCCATCCAATGCTTCCAGGATATGGGGGACATAAATATAATCGCCAACGGTGAATTCCGGTTCAGCCTTCATCTGGAACGGTACCATGCCCCAGTTGATGACATTAGAACGATATCGTTTCGTAGCATATTCCTGACAAATATTTGCCAGACCGCCTAAGACACGCTGACAACTGGCCGCTTGTTCACGGGCAGACCCATCACCGGGCTTAATGCAATAAATCATGCTGCCGATTTCCGTCGTCTTCATAGACGCATCGGCGAATTTTTCTTGTAATTTTTGGAAAATACCTTTTAAATTTCCATCAACGGAAGCCGGACAGTTTCCTTCCATACGGACCCGTTCCGCTTGGTCCACCGCTTTGGAACGGTTAACATAGTCCGGATCCCGGCGGGACAGTGTAAATTCAGCCAGACCTAACGGATTGGACCGATACGACGAAGTTTCACCAGACGGAATCAGTTCGTCTGTTGTCGTTACGGCATCCATTATTTTAGAACATACTTTAAGGAGAATATTATCCGCCAATGGTTCCATCGCCGGCCAATCTTTAATATTTGGACCATATATCAATTCTGCCTTACTATCTCCCTTGCCAAATCCCTGATATACACGGCTGGCATACGCAGAATCATCGTATTCATAAGGGGGTACTTCGTAATCATCCGCATAGGCTTCTGCAGATGTCAGTATTCCCTGATTTCTGGCCGTCGCCGCAATAGAACGGGCATCCATCAACGCTACCGCAGAAAATTGCCCATTTCCCGGTTTTGAACCTTCCCGGTTGGGGAAATTTCGCGTCGTATGACGGATACTGAATGCTTCGTTTGCCGGCGTATCTCCAGCCCCAAAACAAGGACCACAAAACGCCGTCTTGAAAACAGCTCCTGCTGCCAGTAAATCCGTTACTGCTCCCTTTTTGATAAGATCCATCTGAACCGGCAGGGATGACGGATATACATCCAGATTAAATACGCCGGCACCGCAGTCCGCACCTTTCAGGATATGTGCAGCAGCCATTACATTGCAATAGTTGCCGCCGGAACAACCGGCGATAACCCCTTGCTGAACGTGTAATTTGCCGTCGATGATTTTATCCATCATATTGTATTTCAAATCGGGATTGCTCATCCGCTTATTGATAGCTTCTTCTGTATCATGAAGGATATCTTTAAGATTGGCATTCAGTTCGTCAATCGTAAATGCATTACTCGGATGCATCGGCAAGGCAATCATCGGCTTGATCGTACTCAAATCGATAGTAATCATGCCATCATAGTAGGCAATTGCGGCAGGATTTAATTCTTTATACTCTGCCGGACGTCCATGTTGTGTCAAATACTGTTTCGTATCTTCATCGGTACGCCAGATAGAAGACAAACATGTCGTTTCTGTCGTCATGACATCAACACTATTACGATAATCCGTGGTCATGGATGAAACGCCGGGACCGACAAATTCCATGACTTTATTTTTTACATAGCCATTTTTAAAAACAGCCCCGACAATGGCGATAGCAATATCATGAGGACCCACACCCGGATTGGGCCGGCCCGTAAGGTATACGCCGACGATACCGGGATAGGCAACATCATATGTGTCTTCCAGGAGCTGTTTTACCAACTCGCCGCCGCCTTCCCCCATGGCCATAGTCCCTAACGCACCATACCGGGTATGGCTGTCGGAACCTAAGAGCATCTTGCCGCAGCCGGCCATCTTTTCACGCATATACTGATGAATAACGGCAATATGAGGCGGTACAAAAATACCGCCGTATTTTTTAGCTGCCGATAAACCAAATACGTGATCGTCTTCGTTGATAGTACCGCCAACAGCACAAAGAGAGTTATGGCAATTAGTCATAACATAAGGCAATGGAAAATGATCCATCCCCGAAGCTTTCGCTGTCTGGAT
>JALCDF010000062.1 GCA_022641375.1 Megasphaera sp.
GCCACTTCTTGTAATGAAAGGCCGCTTTCTATTCTTTTATTTTTCAATCTCGCAGCAAATTCAATTTGATTATTTGTTGGGGGATTTTTTAATCTACTAATTTTATTCATAAATACCTCCGAATGTATTTTTTTATGACCTAATTATACATCTTTATTTCCTAATAAGCAACACCATAAAGACGAATTCTTAATAAAGTTGCCCAATGGGTATTGACAAGTAAATTCCTCAATAGTACAATGTAGTTACCTAATAGGAAACGAAACGAGGTGATATTATGATTAAGGTAAATGTTTTAAAAGGGAAAATTGTTGCTTGTGGGCTAAAACAAAAAGATGTTGCAAAAGCCCTTAATTTAAGTGACAGAAGTTTTAGATATAGATTAAAAAAAGGGGTGTTTAATAATAATGAAATAGAAGTTATGATTGACTTATTAAATATTAATGATCCTATAGATATTTTTTTTGCACAAAATGTTTCCTAACAGGCAACTACGACAATACACAGCCTAGCCAAACAATCCCACGAGAGGAGGTGAGAGAGGAATGAAATATAATCCAGACACAATACGAAAATTGATAGAAGAAGCGGACAAAAGGAATGCCGAAAAGGCCCATAGCACGGCAGTCGCAATCGAAAAAATGCTCGGCACTGCTGCGAACAGTACCGAGCGCGATGAAGCAAAAAAGGAATTAGTTAAGGCATTACTTAGCAAGTAGTTTTTGAACGTCTTCAGTAATCTTTTTGTTGTTTAGTTCAATCAGTTCCGAAACGTAGGGATAAAGAATCTTTTCAGAATAATAAGCAAAAACAGCTCCAAACATTTCAAGCATGGACGTAGTCTGAGTCGTATTTGGCATGTGCAAATCTTTTATCATATCCGATGGTAAGTTATTAAACATTTGCTGATACTTATTCGTATCTAAATCGTGCATAGCTTGTAATACATCTTCTTTTGTCATCCCTATTATTTTATCCGACATAGTAATCACCTCCCTTCAAGGTGATTATTATATCACATACCCACGAGAGGATGTAACTAATGAAAATTACCATTGAATGCGAAGCAAATGAAATAGCTGCTCTTGTATCGGAATTACAAAAGCAGCCTAAAGAATACAATCTTTTTATTCCAGAAGATAGTTTTGGGAAACACATTAATAAATTTAATCCGGAAAAAGCTCAAGTCAATCGCTGAAAATGTTGTTGTTGATATAGTCCCATTGTTTGTTTGACAACCATCCCTGCTTGTTATTAACGACTTCAATAACAATTAGCCTATCATCGTTATCTAAGTATGGAGTAATTTTTTCTGATACTTCGTCGGCTGTTGAATAGTCAGAACGGATTAAATAAGCGGATTTCCAGTAACTGCACCAAACGCCATCGCTTGCAGCTTTGATTGATTCAATAACATTTTCATAATCTTTACCACTTTTGTTTAAGTCATAAGTAATCATGTATCTTTTTTTACCCATATATAATCACCTCCTTTGAGATGATTATATCACACAGAAAGGAGCAAATCCCATGGAAGAACGAAGAGTTTTTTCTGTAGATGAGCTAGCTAAGGAATGGAACTGCAGCTCGTCTACTATACGGCGCATGGAAAAAGATGGATTGTTGCGACGGCTGCCGTTGCCGGGAACCATGTACAGAGCCAAAGAGGTATATGCCCTGGAAGGGCTGGATCTGAAGGACTTAAAGCAGCCGACAATTTTTGAAATGCGAAGGCTGCAAGCTGAAAACAGCGGGTTGCAGAAGCGGGTAAGTCAGCTGGAAGGAATTATCCTGCAAATTACCAGCTTTGCAACGTCTGCGGTAGCAGATAAAGTTATCCAGGAGAAACAGGCATGAAATGCGCAATCTGTGGCGGGGAGATACATGGTGCGTACGTAGTGATCCGGATTGATGGCAAATATGTCCCCGTGCATCGGGACTGCGGGATGTGCGTATCGTATCACGGCCCGCAGCCTAAAAAGAAGCCCCGGTGCAGAGTGACCAGGGCGTTGAAACAATATAGAGAGGAGCACGATGATGACTAAAGAAGATGTAATGGTTTTTGCAGAAGCTTTTTATGATTTAAAATGCAACTATTATAGGGTGGCATTACACCACAAAAACACAAAGAATGAAATAAATGAATACTTAGTATGGAACGCCATGGCAAATAAAATAAAGTATTTAGTCGGATTTAGCATATTTCATCATGTAGCCACAAAACAGCAACAAACGATACTCGCATTATTTAATGATATTGAATCAATGGCTATGGATAAAGAAAAAGAATATGAAAACAAGGATGAAGAAACACCGCATTGGCTTGGTGAACTGGATGATATTTTTAAGAAATATGGATTTATGGATGAGGAGGAGCAGGAAAATGGACAGTGATGAAAAAATGGTTGAAACGGCCATGCGAACCGCATTTATTCGGCAGCATGGGATCGAATTGCCGGAGTGGATCAACGATCATAAGAGACCATGTACCCCGCCAGCCGTTACCGGGGATGCGGAGCCAATTACCTTGTGGGACATGGCCAAGGTAGCGCTAAAAGTCATGGCAGCCGCATTTATAATTGGCCTGATCGGGGCGGCATGGCAATAAAAAGACCGCCCACGGGAATGGGCGGCAAGCAAAAAGAAATGATATTAGAACGTCTTCGATAGTATATCAATAAAAATAAATGATGTCAATGGAGATAAAAATGCGGTCAGCATGGGTATTTAATTTATTTAGAAAAGGAGTAGCCGGCATGGAAAAAACGTGTTATGCAATAGAACCTGCAATTTATATGCTGCAGGCAGAAATGGATGAAAAAAAAGACGCCAATCTTACCATGATAGGCAATGCTGTGATACAGTACGTTTCGGCGCATCCGGAAGAAAGTGCTAAGATCAGTGCGGATAAGACGCTGGCTCATTGTTTTGATTTTTTGCGAAAACGGGCAGAAGGGCGAAAAAACAATCAGGTGGGGATAGCCGGAATGGATGACGTTATGGATTACTTTGGCTTTTCCGGATCGGCGCCTACCACCGCAGCAGTACCAGGGGAAGCGGGCAGAGAACCGCAAGCGATGGCGCCATCGCAGGAAGCGGTTCCTGCGGCCCACTTTAGTGTGGATGAATTGTTTGAAGATTGACGGGAGGTGTACGCATGGAAAAGAAACGGGTACGTACTGCAGAAGAAGTACTATCGCACTTTCGTACGCTGGAAGCGACACCTTCCCAGCTGCGGTTTATTGACACGGTTGCCATGAAGAATCAATACATCGTCGTGACACATGGACGGGACGCGATCAAAGAGTATCAGATGTATCAGGAAACCTATAACCGGCCGATAGAAAAATCGATTCGCGTGAAAGATAAGATTGGGCATTGTACGCGCTGCCATCATCAATTTGTGCTGCCCGCGGCATTGGCGTCAGTACAGGATGCAAATCCCATACAGCGATGCCCTGTATGCCATGGAATGGGGCGGCTTATTTCAGGATATCGAAGCATGGGGAACCGGACGATTATGCAATATGTGACATTTTTCGAAAGCTCTAAAAAAGATCCGGATGTCATTTTGGGAAAAAGTATTGTGGCAGTCCGAACCGTGGAAAAAGATTACCGGACATGCAAGACCATTACCTATCCAGTGACGGTCTATTACTTCAAGCGCGGGGAAACGCCGCTGATGTATAAACGTGATGTATGGTACTCCAGAGAAACTCATGAATTTCAGCCGTATTATGCCTTCTTCGAAAATATATATGGATATGAACCGGGGCGGGACGGTTTAGGAACACATTGGAAGCGGCAAAAGACAATCGGCAGTTTACATACCCAGTATTGGAATAGAGGATATGAACCGGTTTTTAATTATCAGGATTTTTTACGCATGATGCAAAAGAAGGCGTGGAAATATTGTCAGGCGGAAGTGTTTTTTAAGGCCAGTCATATCAGAGAAATCCGGCTGCAGGATTGTCTGGCCTATTTGGCAGCGTACGTGAAACACCCTCAATTGGAATATCTGGTCAAAGCCAATATGAGCAGTATTGTAGACAGTTTGTTATTCGGCGGTGCTTGGACGGGACGTGCCATTAACTGGAGTGGGAAAAAGAATAAAGATTTTTTACGTGTAAAGTTGACGAAAGCAGATAAACAATATATGCGAAGCCATGCGGTGAATGCGGAAACATTTAATACCTATGCAATCGCACAGGAACAAGGACAGACGGTATCCCTACAGGACGTCTGTGCATTTCGGGAGATCGCATTGATTCGATATGATCGCAGCGTTTATCGGGCAAATCACGATTTTCTGCCAGATATCAAAAAAATCATGCGTTATGTAAAGAAACAGCAAGGGAAAGGACCTAGAAATATGAAGGCGCATGTCATTATTTCAGATTATATGGACTATATCAAGGAATGCATTGCGCTGCGGTATGACCTGCAAGATAAATCCATCCGGTGGCCCCAGGATCTGTCGAAAGCCCATCAGGCGACGACCCGATTGTATCAACTGAAGCGGGAAGAAATACGAGCGGAACAGCAGACAAGAAGCAATCAGAAATATGATGATCAAATTCGAAAGCAGTGTCAGGAACTACAAGGATACTGTTTTGAAAATGAGCGTTTCTTCATTCGACCAGCCGCTTCCGTTGCTGAAATGATAGAGGAAGGAATGAAAAATCATAACTGTGTGGGAACCTATATCCAGGCCTATGCGACAGGAAAAACACATATATTTGTCATTCGGGAAAAAGCAGCACCGGAGAACGTCTTTTATACACTGGAACTGAGGGGGCAGGTAATTATACAGTGCCGGACAGACCGCAATCAAATTGCCCCGGCAGGATCGCCAGTAGATGTATTCATTAAAGCATTTGAACGTTTTAAAGTAGTCGCTGTTACGGAAGGAGAGACGGCATAATGAGTCAGGACATTATTGAGACTGAAGGAGTTATACAAGATGTACGCAGCGCGGAAAAAATTGCAGTAGAAATCAACACAATTAAACGGCAGACACAAAAGGTCATGCTGTCAGCCTCCATTGAAATTGGCAAGCGGCTGTCAGAAGCCAAGCAGCTGGTCACTCATGGACATTGGAGTGAATGGCTGCAACAAAATGTCAGCTATTCAGATCGGACGGCTCAAAATCTGATCAAAATATTTGAGCAATTCGGGGATCAATTTGGCGCTAAAGAAATGGACTCCCTGTTTTCGTCAGGGCAATCGAACGCCTTCGCTGAATTATCCTATACGCAGGCAGTTGCGCTTTTATCCATTCCCAGTATTCCGGAGCGAGAAGAATTTGTTAAAGAGCATCCTGTAACGGCCATGAGTACCCGGGAATTACAGGACGCGATCAAATGCCGGAATGAAGCGGAAAAACAGCTGAAAAAAAAGGAACGGCAAATAGCGGACATGGAGCAACGGGAACAGCAACTGCAAACCGACTTGGAAGAAGCCAGGCAGGATGCAACCCTGGCTAAAAATGAACAGGAAACCAGTGCACTGGCTGCCCAGGAAGCACAGACCCGTTTACAGAAAAAAGAGGCAGAACTGGCACGACTGCGGGAAGACCTGGACAATGCTACGGTAGCTGCGATAGATCCGGAGCGAGAAGCGCATATTCGGAAATTGGAAGCGGAAATAGATCGATTGCAGAAGGATGCGGATGCAGATCAGGACCGACGGGTTTTTACCATACAGCTTGAGATGGTACAGTCGTCTTTCAACCGCATGATGAATAACATCTCTGCTATTCAGGATAATACCAAACGGGAAAAATTTCGTGGCGCGGCGCGAAAGCTATTGCAGCGATTAGGAGAATTGGTGTAGCCATAGGAAGAAGGAAAGAATATGCAGACGATACAATCGATCTTACGATGGCCGGGAGCAAAATGGCGGATTGCAGATTGGATTATCAGCCAATTCCCAACGCATGACATTTATGTGGAACCGTTTTTCGGAAGCGGGGCTGTATTTTTTCGGAAGCTGCCGGCAGGGACAGAAACCATTAATGATATTGATGGAAATGTCGTCAATTTATTCAAGGTAGTTCGAGAGGATGCGGCTGCCTTATGCAAGGCCGTTGAAATGACGCCTTATTCTCGTGAAGAGTACCGGTCAAGTTACTCCCGAATAGCTGCGGATCCAGTAGAAAAAGCAAGAACTTTTCTGGTACGAACATGGCAGGCTTTCGGCGGGAAAACCAGATGTAGTACTTCTTGGGCACACGATAGGACCAATTCCGTATTTCGGCCCAAATATTGGAATCAGCTTCCCGCACGGATATTGGATACAGTGGAACGCTTAAAAATGGTACAAATTGAATGTATGGATGCGCTGGATTTAATCCCGATGTACAACCGCCCAGGCACGCTGCTGTATGTAGACCCACCGTATCTGTTAAGTACCCGGACGCAGAAACATTATGAATGTGAATTTTCCGATCCGGAAGAGCATATGAAATTGCTTGACGTATGTAAGGCGCATCGTGGATATTGCATCATTAGCAGTTATGAAAATGAGTTGTACGATAACGCCCTGGATGGGTGGGAAAAGACAAAGATACGGACACAAACCAATTGTGCGCAGACAGCAACAGAATGCCTGTATATCAATCCAGCAAGTATATTGCAAATGAGGTTGTTTGAATAAGAAATGAGAAAGGAACATACCGATGATAAAAAAAACATGTATGTTGTGTGGAACCCCTTTTGAACCCTGCGGACGGCAGCGTTGTTGCCCCGCATGCCGGGATCGGGTTATTCAAAGCTATCAACACGCAAGACAGAAAGCGCCCCGAAAGAAACAGGAGAAATGTCTGATCTGTGGGAAGCCGATGACACATCACAATGCCTATTACACCTGCTCGCAGGCTTGCCGGGATATATTCCGGTCCATAACCACTGCGTTTCGGCAAAAGCAGGTTCGGGAGAAAATGAAGCGGAACCGGGTTCGAAAGAATCCGCATTTGGACGTGCCGCATATAGAAAAAAGGGCAAAGAAACAACCCGCCATGTATCAGTTGGATCAAAACATTGCAGCGGCTAAGAAACTAGGAATCAGCTATGGTGTATATATGGTACGAAAAGCAGGCATGCTATGAAACCTGTAGATATTGACAATAAAATGTTGCCAGAATTGTCTGCTGTCCAGTTTAAAAAAGCTGTCCTTCATGAAATACGCTGCCAAAGCGGGATTGGGCTGATTATGGTGGCTATTTATAAGAATCCTACCGATTTTCCGCAAACAAGCATGCCTACCTATGTGGCTCGTGCCTGGGTAGTAAAACCGGCAGGCGTATATGCATATATCCATCTACAGTATGTAACGCAGGAGTATGAAACAATAAAAGATGCCATACCAGCCGGTATGTATCGAGTCAATCGGAGCACACACGATGATCCCCATGTGTTGGAAACCTATATATAATATATATCCTTAATAAACCATAAAAAAACAGTCAAAGGATGCATGTCATTTCTATAATCCCGTTATCCCGAAAGGAGGTACGCAAATGAAACCATTACGATGCCCGGTATGCAGCTGTGAATCCAACAGCTTTGTCCAATGCGATAAAGTGGGCGTACCCATCTGTTGGAGGCACTGTAAATCTTGCACCTTTTATGAACCGATCTTTCATGGCTGCTTATGGAAGCCGCAGGACCGGGTGGCCGTCTTAAAAGAAAAGTGGAAAAACCAGCAGGGCAAGCAATCGTCGGAGACCTGAACCGGCGATTTTTTGCGGGGAGTCTCCCCGCATTGGGGGCTGGTAATGGGGATTAATAAGTCAGCGATATAAAAAAGATATAAAAAATACGGATATGCCAGAGGTGTTCCATGGGTGTAAGAAAATCATTTGTACGAGAAAAGAAAATATTTTGTGGTAAAGAATACATCGAAATGGATCTGTTTGAAATGGCGGATATGCGGCAGCGGGGAAGAAAAGAAAGAGGCCGTAGATCTTCGAGCAAGCAAATCAAACAAAATGATAAAAATGCCAGACGGTATTTTATTCAGCTCGTGAACACCAATTTTGGCAAACAGGATTATTGTGTGCACTGTACCTATGACCGGTTCCATATGCCAGCAACCGTAGCGGATGCGGAACAGCAGGTGAAAAATTATATCCGGCGTATGCAATATAAGCGCAAAAAGGTCGGACTGCCATCGGTGAAATATATTATTGTGACAGAATATCGGACAAAAGAAAATGGCACACCGACACGCATTCATCATCATATTATTATGGACGGGTTACTGGATAGGGACAGTGTGGAAATGCTATGGCGGGACAGACGGAAAAAAGGAGAAGCCCAGGGACGGCCGATTGGGGTAGTAAATGTAGATAAGCTGCAGCCCGATGAATTTGGATTAGAAGCGCTGGGCCGCTATCTGACAAAAGGATTGACAGGACAAAAACGGTGGCATCCCTCAGAGAACTTAGAAAAGCCGGTAATCCGGAAAAATGATTATGCCGTATCCCGTCGGAAACTGGTGGCATTATCCGAAATGACAGATTGCCCGGAAGTATGGCAGGCGATCTGTCCCGGATACTTGCTGACAGAAGCGAAAGCGGCATACACCGAGGAAGCGGGATGGCACATTACGGTTAAAATGAGGAGGAATAGATATGCTGCGATTCACCGTACCGACAACGCTGCCGGGGTTAAACGACTACATCGTAGAAAACAGACGGAATAAACATGCTGGTAATGCGATGAGCCAACGGGCGCATCGGGATTGTAAAATAGGCATGATTCCATTGAACGGCAAGAGGATATGTTCCGCCTTTTTTATTTTCCATTGGATTGAGAAAGACCGGCGTAGGGATAAAGACAATATTGCTATGGCCAAGAAGTTTATTTTGGACAGCCTGCAGGAGTGGGGCGTACTGAAAAATGATGGATGGAAACAAGTACTGGGATTTATTGACATCTTCAGCGTCGATAAAATAAATCCGCGGGTGGAAGTATCGCTGCTGACACCAGAAGAATTTAGCCGAGGCATCCATGTATATCCAAAAAAAGATACGATTCATGTGAATTGGGAGGAATAAACAATGAAATGGATCAGCATAAGAGATACATTGCCAAAAGAAGTCCGTTGTGATAAAAACGGACAGCTGTATTGGGATAAAGAAAACAAGATATTATTTTGTGATAAAAATCAAGAATGTTTAGTAGGCGTATATGTAAAAGATAGCAATACCATCATTGATAACGATGGTGAGTTTATTAGGGCTGGATTTTGGGCTATGATTCCTTATGATAATAATTTGCGCTACATAAAGGATGTTTTGTATTGGGCGCCCATAGCCCCGTTGCCAAAGGACGGCGAATAAAATGAAGAATTTAGAATTGACGGTATACATCAAAGTTGATGATGAAACTGTGATTATAGACAAAAAGAAATTAGATGATAATATTTTGGGAAAAGAAATCGATGAGGCCGCTCAGTACATATTTGAAGAGCATTGTGATTTTGAGTATAAAGTAACTGATTCCCAAGGAAAAGATGTTACCGATGTTGTCGAATGGTAAATAGAATGCCAAAGCTTAATGAATTTCATTTTGTTGAAACGGAAAAGGGAGGAATTTACTATGGGAAGACCACGAAAAAATAATGACAGCGCATTAACACAGAAGGATATTGATAAAATTTTTGGGCCCAGTGAAGTAAAAACAATGGAAGCCGAAGTAAAAACAATGAA
>JALCDF010000063.1 GCA_022641375.1 Megasphaera sp.
TCACGGCGAAGATCGTCGGTTCAAATCCGATCGAGGTCGCCATATTTTTTGCTCAGGTAGCTCAGTCGGTAGAGCAGGGGACTGAAAATCCCCGTGTCGGCGGTTCAATTCCGTCCCTGAGCACCACATATATTGCGGAAGTAGCTCAGTGGTAGAGCATCACCTTGCCAAGGTGGGGGTCGCGAGTTCGAGTCTCGTTTTCCGCTCCATATTTATGGCGGCATAGCCAAGCGGTAAGGCAGAGGTCTGCAAAACCTTCATCCCCAGTTCGATTCTGGGTGCCGCCTCCATAATTATTTTCGTCATGCCGAGGTGGCGGAACTGGCAGACGCAACGGACTTAAAATCCGTCGGATAGAGATATCCGTACCGGTTCGATTCCGGTCCCCGGCACCATTTTAACAATACATTGCTGTGAGCACTCAGTGGGCCGAAGCCAACTAGTCTCTTGCAAATGACTAAAAGGTTTGGATGAGAATCCAAACCTTTTTTGTAATTTTTTTCAATTTATTTTATAATAAAATGGTGATGTATTATGGAAGAATATCAATATAATGTATCAGATTTTAAAGGTCCGCTGGATTTGCTGCTGTATCTGATTGAAAAGAACAAAGTTGATATTTACAACATTCCCATCGTGGAAATTACAGATCAGTTTAATGCGTATGTCAATCAGATTAATGCGTTCGATGTAAATTATGCCAGCAAGTTTTTTGTTATGGCAGCGACCTTGCTTCAAATCAAGTCACGGCACCTTTTGCCGAAGCCGCCTAAGCCGGAAAGCGAAGATGAGGAAACGCCGGAAGAAATATTGGTGCGGCAGCTTGTGGAATATAAACATATGAAGAAAATTTCTCAAATCATGGGCTCTTTATGGGAAAAACGCAGTTGTATGATAAATCGGCCGCGGACGCCGATGCATTATGAATCCCGATTCATTGGCGAGATAGATAAAGAATCGCTTTATCAGGCATTCTGTGTAGTATATCAATCTATTGAAGAAAAAAAGATGCCGGAAATATGTTTGCAGCATGAAGTGTACAGTGTTGATGAATGTATGCAGCGTGTTACGTATGTATTACGTCGGTCCTCTAAGCCGACAGCCGTATTGGATGTATTCAGGCCATGCCATTCGAGGATAGAGCTCGTAGTGACATTTTTGGCTGTATTGGAATTGTTGAAGCGGGGCCGGTGTCGTACCGTATCTGATGGAGAGGATGGAAATACAGTTGCCTTACGATATACACAGCAAAGATGATCATGAACCGACAGCGGTGCTGGAAGCCCTTTTATTTCTGAGCGGACAGCCCATGAAAGTGTCCGACATTTGTGAGCATACAGGTTGGACCGTTGAACGAACAAATGCGACAGCGAAGCAGTTGGAGACTGTATTGGCTGATTTACGGAGTGGGCTGACCCTTATACACGTGGCCGGCGGTTACCAGCTGGTTACCAAACCGGAACTTCATGAAAGTGTCCAATGGGTTCGTACGGATACGACCGAGCTGACCCCTATGGGACTTGAAGTTTTGGCTATTGTAGCATTTAAACAGCCGGTGACCCGGGCAGAAATCGAAAAACTGCGCGGGGTATCGTCAGAACGTATTTTGACGGGTCTGATCCAGGAAGGCCTGATTATTGATTTAGGCCGTAAAGACAGTCCCGGACGGCCTATCTTATATGGTACATCGACATATTTCCTGGAGTGCATCGGGATGAATTCTCTTGATGAATTGGCGGAACATGTACCGGTCCTGACTGAAGAGAAAAATATGGATGCAGGCAGCACATCTGCACCCGATATAGAAAAATAAAAATATGACTGCGATATTCGCAGCGAAAAGATAAGTAAATGGAGGAAACAGATGGAACGTCTGCAAAAAGTAATGAGTAACTGTGGGGTAGCATCACGACGGGCATCAGAACAGATGATACTGGATGGACGTGTTCGTGTTAACGGCGTTGTTATTCGGGAATTAGGAACAAAAGTAGATCCCGATAAGGATATTATCGCTGTCGATGGAAAACGGTTGGAATTGCAACCCAAGCACTATTACTTATTCAATAAACCGAAGGGTGTCATTACGACCTCTAGTGATAATCAGGGCCGGGTAACGGTCATGGATTATTTTAAAAAAGAAAAAGACCGTATTTATGCCGTAGGACGGCTGGATCAGAACACGGAAGGCCTGCTTCTGATGACTAATGATGGCGAACTGGCGAATATCCTGATGCATCCCAGCAAAATGGTTGATAAAACGTATGAGGTGAAGGTAAAGGGACATATTCCCGGCACGGTGTTACAGTCGCTGGCAAATGGCATTGAATTAACGGATGGGATGACCGCTCCGGCGGATGTATGTTATATGGGCTTTGATCAGCATACGTCTTTGACGACAGTGGAAATCACGATCCATGAAGGCCGGAATCGTCAGGTGCGCCGCATGTTTGAATATTTCGGGTATCAAATCCATAGCCTGCGCCGTATCCAATATGCGTTCCTTACACTGAGCGGTGTCAAGCGGGGCGGGTATCGCAAGTTATCCCGAGAAGAAGTATTGGCTTTATATGAATATAAATAAAATGTGTCAGTTGCTGTAACAGGCGGCTATAAAGGAACTGATGTATGATTATCAGAGGTGGTTCCATGAAAGATATTCTTGTTATTGGTGCCGGAGCAGCCGGTATCATGGCGGCTTTGACAGCAGCGGAACAAGGGGCTGTTGTACGGCTTTTTGAAAAAAATAATATTGTTGGCAAAAAGATGGGTATTACCGGCAAAGGACGTTGCAACCTGACGAATGCCTGTTCGATGAATGAGTTTATTTCCCATACGCCGGGACATGGAAAATTTCTATACAGTGCGTATGAACAATTTAATAATCAGGATTTGTTGAAAAAACTGAATGATTGGGGACTGGCCACAAAAGTAGAACGGGGCGGCCGGGTATTTCCGCAGTCAGATAGTGCGATTGAAGTACGCAAGTTGTTGTATCGGAAACTTTGTGATGCAGGGGTTCAACTACATTTGGAAGAGCCCGTAAAAAGTGTCTGCTTCCAGGGCGATGCGGTTGTTATCCAAACTCCTTCGGGGATGTATGAAGGGGAATCTTGTATTATTACAACTGGCGGTTTGTCCTATCCGGTGACTGGTTCTACCGGCGATGGATATAAATTTGCCAGGGGATTGGGACATACCGTAACGGAATTAAAACCGTCCATCATTCCCTTTGTGACGAAAGAAACGTGGCCGCATGGGTTGTCGGGATTGTCCCTGCGTAATGTTGAAGGATCGCTTTGGAAACATGGGAAAAAAATGGCAGCCTATTTTGGTGAAATGCTTTTTACTCACTTTGGCGTATCTGGTCCCATCATTCTCAGGCTCAGCAGCGATGTGGCTCACAAGAAAAAATGCATATTTCCTATGCAGCTGCGCATTAATTTAAAACCAGCTCTTACAAGAGAACAGTTAGATGCACGCATCCAGAGGGATTTTCAAAAATATATCCGTAAAGAAGCAGAAAATGCGATGAAAGATTTGCTGCCTCAACGGCTGATTCCTATCGTTTTGGAACAGGCTGGTATTGATGAAAAATCTCTGGTAAATCAAATATCAAAAGAGCAGCGCCATGATTTAGTAGATACTCTTCAGGCATTAGCTTTGACCATTACGGGTACCCGTCCTATTGAAGAGGCTATTGTTACTGCCGGCGGTATTTCCGTTAAGGAAGTAAATCCTAAGACGATGGAGTCGAAAGTTTGTCCGCATGTGTATTTTGCCGGGGAAGTGCTGGATATTGATGCCTTTACAGGCGGATATAATTTACAGGCAGCTTTTTCTACGGGATATGCAGCCGGGATGGCTGCTGCCGGAAAGGAGGACAGAACATGAAAAAATTAACAATAGCGATTGACGGACCTGCCGGAGCCGGTAAGAGCAGCGTTGCTAAACTCGTGGCAAACAAGTTACACTATTTGTATATTGATACGGGAGCGATGTATCGTGCGTTTACCTGGGAAGTCCTTCAGCGTCATGTCGACATTGCGGATCCCAAGTCAGTGCAGATACTGGCAGATACCATCCAGATTCGTTTGGAAATCGGCAGGGAACAGTGCCGGGTATATGTTAATCAGATAGATGTAACCGATGCTATTCGTACATCGGAAGTATCTTCTCATGTTTCTGCCGTCGCAGCACTTGCAGTAGTACGGCAAAAATTGGTACAATTACAAAGGGAGATGGCAACGTCCGGCGGAGTCATTTTAGATGGCCGCGATATTGGGACGGTAGTCCTCCCTGATGCAGATGTAAAGATTTTTCTGACAGCATCCGTCCATTCCCGGGCGATGCGGCGATATTTAGAAGTACGGGAACGAAATGAAAGAGAAACGCTGGAACATATCGAGGCGGCTATCGCTTCCCGGGATTATATGGATTCCCACAGGGATATATCACCATTGAAACAGGCCGATGATGCGATTTTACTGGACAATAGTGAACTCAATTTAGAAGAAACAGCGGCTGCCCTCATGAAGATTATCGAGGCCAGGAGACAATGAGAGACTTTTGGTATGCTGTCATACGCCGTATTTTCAATTTTGTGACTTACACACTCATCGGCATGCAGGTTATCGGTACAGACAACATTCCCGAATCAGGACCGCTCCTGCTGGTAAGCAATCATGCTAGTTATTTTGATCCGCCGCTTATCGGTACGGCTATGCGCCATCGATTGATTCACTTCATGGCCAAGGAAGAACTTTTCCGTAACCCGGTTATGGGTTGGTTCCTGCGGTATATGCATACGTTTCCAGTACATCGGGGACGTATTGACAGACAGGCAGTGGTTGAATCTTTCAGGGTTTTACGTGATGGCGATGTCTTGGGAATATTTCCTGAAGGAACCAGTAAGGATCAGGGAATATTAGGAAAGTTCCATGATGGTTTTGCCGGTATCGCTATTAAATCAGGAGTACCGGTACTGCCGGCGGCAATCCTTCATTCCCGGCCCCTTCCGTTGAAAAAGGGTCCGATATACGTAGTATTTGGCAGGCCGGTAATGCCACCCCAAAAGTATGATAAGGAAACAGTACGGCAATTTACAGATCAAATAAGGGAAAATATCCTGGATATGATAAAAAAGTATGGAGGCAGTAATCATGAAGGTTAACATAGCGTCCGCCTGCGGTTTTTGTTATGGGGTACGCCGCGCTGTCGACATGGCATTGACTGCTGATAAAGGTACACATACGCTGGGACCTATTATTCATAATCCGCAGGTGGTAGACTGCCTGGCGAGCCAGGGAATCGCTCCTGTGGATACATTAGATGAAGTGGCCGATGGGTCTGTCGTGTTGATTCGTTCGCATGGAGTAGGACCTGAAATTTATGAGCAGGCCAGGAAAAAAAATATAAAAATTATCGATGCAACCTGTCCCCATGTCAAAAAAGCACAGCAAGATGCGAAAAATATCATTGAAAATAATAAAAAATTAATAATTATTGGAGAAAAATCGCATCCTGAAGTAATTAGTATTTCACAATGGGGGGGGAATCGTGCTATTATAATAGACAGGGAGAAAGAAGCAGAAGAAATCCCTTTTTGTGAAGACATGGATGTCGTCGTTCAGACGACGTTCAATCAGGAACAATTTAAACGTATCACGGCCATACTAAAGGCGAGGACGAATCACCTGACGGTACATATGACAATTTGTACGGCAACACAGCAACGTCAAAATGCAGCTGTCGCATTAGCCAGGGAATCTGATGCCATGATTGTTATTGGCGGCGAAAACAGTGCTAATACGAGAAGGCTGGCCGAGGTATGCAAGCAACAGGGTTGCCATACATACCATATAGAAACAGCGGTGGAACTCAAACCATCATGGTTCTATGGTATGAAAAATATAGGCATTACAGCCGGCGCTTCAACGCCGGATTGGATAATACAGGAGGTTGTTAAGATTATGGAAAATTTGCAAGCAGAAGGCACAGAAGTAATGAGTGAAGAATTGTTGGACAAGTATGACTATGAAGAAAATCCAAAGAAAGGTGACGTGGTCAAAGGCACGGTTATTTCTGTGAACGATGATGCTGCCTATGTTTCCATCGGTACGAAAGCAGAAGCTATCTTGCCGAAGAAGGAAATGGCTGTACCTGCTCCCGAAAAAGCGAGCGACTTTGTTCAAGTTGGTCAGGAATTGACCGTCGAAATCGCAAATAACATTAAAGAAGAAGGTGCGATTGTTGTTTCCCTCGTCAAGATGAAGAAAGTCGAAGACTGGAAAGACGTACGCGACGCTTTTGAAAAAGGTGAACTGATTGAATGCACAGGCAAAGAAACTAATAAAGCCGGCCTCGTCGTTTCTATAAAATCGCTGCGTGGTTTTATTCCTCTTTCTCAGGGGGATGTCCGGTTCGTCAAATCGTTGGATTATCTGGTAGGCCAGACATTCCAGGTAAAGGTTATTGATATTGATGAACATAAAAATCGTCTTGTCTTGTCCCGCAAAGCAGTCCTTGAAGCAGAACGGGAAAAGAAACGTGCCGAAGCATTGGAACATATCGAAGAAGGCGCTGTTTTGGAAGGTACCGTTGTCAAAATCATGCCTTATGGCGCATTCATTGATTTGGGCGGCGTAGAAGGCCTGCTTCACATTTCCGATATTTCCTGGAAACGTATCAGTTCTGTAGATGCAGTCCTCAAAGCAGGAGAAAAGTTACAGGTATTGGTACAGAAATTTGATAAAGAACGCAATCGCATTTCGTTGTCACTGAAAGCTTTGCAGAAGAATCCCTGGATTGCCGCTATCGAAAAATTTGAAGTCGGCGATATCGTAAAAGGGGAAGTAAAGAAACTTTTGCCGTTTGGTGCAATCCTCGCTATTGATCCGGAACTCCAGGGATTGCTTCATGTATCAGAACTGACAGATAAACGTGGCGCGGTTGTTAAAGATTTGGTCAATATTGGTGATATCATGAATGTTAAGATCATTGGTATTGATACGGATAAAAAGAAAATATCCTTGAGCGTCATGGCTATTCAAAAAGATGAAGAAGAACAAGAAGTCCGCAATTATTTGGAATCCAGCCAAAGTGAAGAAGGGGCTACCATTAGGGACGCTGTAGAAGAAGATAAATAATTTTTACTAAAAGAGGATAGCCGGCGGTACCGGTTATCCTTTTTTTTAATCGTAGTGAGTAGTCGGTATTTTCTGATTTATACAGGGCGATTCACGTTCTATCGCAAAGGAGAAAAGTATGTATAAACCTTTAGTAGCAGTAGTCGGCCGCCCAAACGTGGGGAAGTCGACCTTGTTTAATGCTATCGTCAAAAAACGTATCTCTATTGTTGAAGATATTCCGGGAGTTACGAGGGATCGTATTTATTTCGATGCTGAATGGCTGGGTCACGAATTCACAATGATTGATACCGGTGGTATTGAATTTGTTGATTCAGATAATCATATTTTTACAAGTATGCGCTATCAGGCAGAACTGGCTATCCGGGAAGCGGATGTTATTCTGTATGTTGTTGATGGTAAGACCGGGGTCCAGCCTCAGGATGAAGATATTGCACATCTTCTGCGTTCCAGCGGTAAACCGGTTATTCTTGTCGTCAACAAGATCGATAGTGTAGAACAAGAAATGAACATTTATGAATTTTATAATTTGGGATTAGGAGATCCGATTGGGGTATCGGCAGTCAATCTGATGAATTTAGGCGATCTTTTGGATGAGGTCCTTACCTATATCAAAAAGGTGCCGCAGGAAGAAGACAGTGAAGACATAATTCATATTGCGCTTGTCGGCCGGCCGAATGTTGGAAAATCCTCGCTGACGAATGCGTTATTGGGCCAGGAACGGGTCATTGTCAGCAATGTTCCGGGTACAACGAGGGATTCCATTGACACGTCCTGGGAATATGAAGGGGCGAAATTTGTTCTGATTGATACAGCGGGTATGCGCCGTAAGTCAAAAGTCGATATACCTGTTGAACGATATAGTGTTGTCCGGGCCTTGCGGGCAGTAGACCGGTCTGATGTAGCGGTCCTGGTCATTGATGCCGTTGATGGCGTTACCGAACAAGATAAAAAAATTGCCGGGTATGTTCATGAAGCCGGTAAGGGATGTATTATTGTTGTCAACAAATGGGATCTTATCGATAAGGACAGTAAAACAAGCCAAAAATTTGAAGAAGATATACGGCGTGAATTGGCATTCTTGCAGTATGCGCCGATCCTATTCGCTTCCGCTTTGACCAAACAGCGTATCAATCGGCTGGCGGAGATGGTAAAATCCGTATCGGAACAGCAGCATATGCGGGTGTCTACGAGCGTTTTGAATGAGCTCATCTCTGATGCGCAATTGACGAACCCGCCGCCATCTAAAGGCGGAAAACTTCTTAAGATTTATTATATGACCCAGGCTTCAGTAAAACCGCCGACATTTATTTTATTTGTCAATGAACCTCAAATTATGCATTTTTCGTATTTACGTTTTTTGGAAAATAGGTTACGGGAAACGTTTGGCTTCGAAGGAACACCAATCCGGCTTATCCTGCGCGGCAAGAAAGATGGTGATGACAAATGATGACAGCAATCCTATGTTTGTGTATTGCTTACATAGCAGGGTCTTTCCCAAGTGGCCTGGTTATCGGCAAGGGAATCTATCATACGGATTTACGGGAATATGGCAGCCATAATACCGGAGCCACCAATGCGTATCGGGTGTTTGGTGCCGCTGGTGGTTTGTTCGTGCTGCTTCTCGACATTGCCAAAGGCCTTTTGGGTGTTTATATGGGGCAACTTGCCGGGGCAGCATCTATGCCAGATTATCAGATATATTTTATGATCCTGGGCGGTCTTTTGGCTATTGTCGGGCATTCTTGTTCAATCTTTTTAAAGTTTAAAGGTGGCAAGGGTGTTGCTACCGGGTTAGGGGTTATCCTTTTCCTGGCACCATGGGAAACCTTGATCGTATTTGTCGTATGGTGTGTCATCGTAGCCATTACGCGTATTGTTTCCCTGGGCTCTATTGTGGCGGCGGCTTTAGTTCCGGTAACGATGTATTTCTTTGGAGAACCATGGCCGGTGACAATTTTTGGGCTGTTTGCGGCAATTCTGGTCATCGTACGCCATAAAGATAATATTATACGTCTGATGCAGGGAAAAGAACTGAAAGTCGAAAGAATTCAAAAAAAACAATGAATAACAGATAAAAAAACTGTGTGTTCCTATTTGATATGTATTAAAAAACGTGTATAATAAATTATGTACGAGTAGGTGATAATGTGAGAATTATATCCGGCAGCGCGAAGGGAAGATTG
>JALCDF010000064.1 GCA_022641375.1 Megasphaera sp.
ATCAGATTTCATTCAGCGAAGCTGCCCGACGCTTGCAGGTAAGCCGGTCCTGGTTATATAGACAGTTAGAAAAATAAACAGCAGTGGTATTTTAAAAATTATTTTAAAATACCACTGCTGTTTTTTTGTGTGACGGATTTATTCGATGACGGTTATCGCATCTTGTAATTCCTGCTCGAAGAGGAGCCGGTGTTCTTTTGTATATATTCCGGGGAATCCACCAGTATGCATGAGGATGCACTGGCGGCCCAGCTTGATTTTTTTCTCGCCGATCATATCGAGGAAGGCGGCGAACATTTTTCCGGTATAACAAGGATCCAGGAGGATTCCTTCGGTACGGGCCATTTTATAAATGGCATTCCGCACGGTTTGATCCGGTTCATTGTAGCCGTTGCGGACATAACCGGTTTCGATGTGCATGTCGCTGTCGTCGAAGTCAAATCCGTACAGTTCCTTTACTTCCTGGAAATACTCATGGAGACGTTTCTTTTGGGAATCTCCGAAGGGAAGGATGGCGATGCCGCAAAGATTGAGGTTCGATTTGATGGCCTTCAGACCGCAATAGAGCCCTAAATAGGTTCCCATGCTGCCGGCAGCGACATAGACTGTGGATGTATCGATATGCCGGGCCCGGGCCTGTTCGTCCAACTCGCTGGCACAGTCGAAATATCCCAGGAATCCCGTGGCATTACTGCCGCCCATAGGGATGACATAGGCTTTTTCGCCTTTTTTTTCTACAGCGGTTTTGACGATTTCCATTGCTTCGGTCATTTGCAGCCCTGTATCGCGGCCGTCATCTTTCTTGATGACGATGCGGGCTCCCAGGATACCGTCGAGAAGCAGGTTGGCATTCATTTCATCCGGCTTGTCACCGATACAGACGATGATACACTTCAGACCGTATTTAGCGGCTACGGCTGCTGTCAGGCGGCCGTGATTGGTCTGGACGCCGCCGCAGGTAATGATGAGCGAAGCTTCCTGTTCCATCGCTTCGGATAAGAGATATTCGAGTTTGCGCAGTTTGTTTCCACCGCCGCCAAAGGGAGTAAGGTCGTCCCGTTTGATATATATTTCACGGAACAAATCCTGAGACAGACCGGGGAGATAATGGAGAGGGGTAGGATTGTGAGAGAGTAAGGCTACCTTTCCTTTTACAATAGACATGGACATTCCTCCTTTTTGTCCATAGTATCATATTTCATCCGACAAAAAAAGGGATTAACCGGCCAGCGACATGATCCAGCTGAGGGCAGCGTAAGCAATCGCGCCCATGATGGCCGTACAGGGAATCGTCATGACCCAGGCCGCGACCATCTGGCGGGCCACGCTCCAATGAACGGCTTTGACCCGTTGAGCGGCACCGACGCCCATGATGGAACCGGAAACGACGTGTGTCGTCGAAACGGGCAGATGCAATAACGTAGCGGAGAAGATGACGATAGCCGAATTCAGGTCAGCGGCAAAGCCGTGGATGGGCTTCATCTTAAAAATTTTACCGCCGACAGTGCGGATGATCTTCCAGCCGCCGAAACTGGTTCCCAGGGCCATGGCAGCGGCGCAGAGGAACTTGACGATAGTGGGGACTTCCAACGTATCGATGACACCGCCGGATAGTAAAGCCAGGGTGATGATCCCCATCGATTTCTGGGCGTCATTGGAACCGTGGGAGAAGGCCATCAGGGCTGCAGATACGACTTGCAGGTGGTTGGCCGTCGTATTGACCTTGGCCGGTTTGAAACGCCGGCAGATCCGGAATAAAATCGTCATTGTGATATATCCGATGGCAATAGCGGCAACCGGGGAAATAATCAGGGACAGGATAATCTTCAGGATACCCAGCCCGTTCAGGGCGGCCAGGCCGACAGAAAAGAGGACGGCTCCAACCATGCCGCCAATGAGGGCGTGGGATGAACTGGACGGCATGCCGATGTACCAGGTCAGCAGGTTCCATATGATAGCACCGCATAATCCGGAGATAATGACGAGTTCGTTGATCATAGTTGCCGAAGTGACAATATCACCACCGATTGTTTTGGCGACCCCTGTGGAAATCATGGCACCGATGAAATTCAGGACGGCCGAGCCGATGATAGCCACTCCCGGGCGGATGGCCCGCGTCGATACACAGGTGGCAATCGCATTTGCCGTGTCATGGAATCCGTTGATAAAATCAAAGCACAGTGCGAGAACGACGACTGTAATAATGAGATACGTATCAAGCATGTTGTATGATCACCTCTCGAGTAATGGTTTCTGATGGACGATAGCTCGTAGTACAGTCCATCTTATAAATTATGTCAATAAAACTCAGTATACACCTATAGTATAACAAAACTTTTTAAAGGATTATGAAAAGCGAATGTAAAAATTGTGTAAAGTTTTATAAAATATTTTTTGTGGAAAAAATTATATAGGACTCAGCTCATATTTTGCCTGTAGAATATGATATAATAGGAATAATGCGTTATAAACGCATTATTCTTATATAATGAGGTGACACCGTACATGAACACTGTAGTCATGAAGGAGTCTGTTCATCCTGTCGATGAAATGCTGGCTCCATCGAAGTTAATTGCGTATGGGTTGCAGCATGTCCTGGCAATGTATGCCGGGGCGGTAGCTGTGCCGATTATTATTGCTCAGGCGATGGGAATGACAGCCCCGCAGCTTATCCAGCTGATTAATGCGGACCTGTTTACCTGTGGCATTGCGACGCTGATCCAGACTCTTGGATTCTGGAAAGTCGGCGCTCGTATTCCGATGATTCAGGGAGTCACCTTTGCGTCGGTTACACCGATGATCATGATTGGGACGCAGAACGGCATTACCGCCATATACGGTTCCATCATCGTCGCCGGGCTGATTACGTTTCTCATAGCGCCTTATTTCAGCCGGCTGATCCGATTATTTCCGCCGGTCGTTACCGGTTCTATTATTACCATCATCGGTATTACGCTGCTGCCTGTATCCGTGTGCTGGATCGGCGGTGGCAATCCAGCTGCACCGGATTTTGCCAGCCCTATCCATTTACTGCTGGCAGTTGTTACATTGACTATTGTTATTATCGTATACCGGTATTGCAGCGGGTTTTTGAGTAATATCGCGGTTTTGATCGGGTTGATCCTCGGTACGCTGTTTGCGATGCTATTGGGACAGGTGGATTTTGCCGAAGTCGGCAATGCCAGCTGGGTTGGCATTGTGACGCCGTTTATGTTCGGCATGCCGGTGTTCGATGCCGGCTCTATTATTTCCATGGTCATCGTCATGATGGTAGTCATGGTAGAAACTACCGGGGACTGCATGGCAATCGGTGAAATCGTTGGCCGGCCTATCGGCAAGGGGAATCTGGCCCGATGTCTTCGGGCAGATGGGTTATCCACCATTATCGGCGGTTTGTTTAACAGCTTTCCCTATACGGCATTCGCACAGAATGTTGGCCTGGTAGCGGTTACCCGCGTCAAAAGCCGTTTTGTCGTTGCGACATCCGGGGTAATCCTTATCTGCCTGGGGCTGCTCCCTAAGATGGCAGCCGTCGTCGCTTCTATTCCCAATTCGGTATTGGGAGGAGCCGGGTTGGCTATGTTTGGTATGATTATTGCCAGTGGCATTCGCTCGCTCAGCAAAGTCAGATTCGAAGGAAATTATAATCTGATGCTGGTGGCTATCAGCATTGGCATGAGCATGATTACCCTGACCATGCCGAACTTTTTCCAAAATTTCCCGCCGACGGCCAAAATCGTCTTGAACAGCGGGATTACCTTAGGCAGCATTACTGCCGTCGTGTTGAATATGGTATTCAATGGGTTCGGTACGGACCAGGATACCAGTCAGTCATAATTTATCAAAAGAAATGAGGGTCAGCAATTGCGTAAAACCATATCTGTACTTACAGGAACACTGCTTTTTTGTACCACCCTTGTCGGAACGGCATGGGCTGATCAAACGCATCCTGCCGTAGATGGCTTAAAAACAAAAGCGGCGCCATTTGAAACGAAAGTGGAAATCCAGTCGACGACGCAAACAACAGCTCCGGCAGTGACGGAACCGGCCTATGAACCAACGGCTTCGACGGAGAAGCGGATAGGCATCAACCTGGCCAGCCGTATCCTGACCGTCTATGAAGGGAATACCAGGATTGCCATGTATCCGGTAGGCGTCGGGCAGGTGGCTACACCGTCACCGACGGGAAACTATTCGATCCAGAATATGGAAGTCAATCCTACCTGGGTCGATCCCGATAATAAAGACACCCAGGTAGGCTCCGGCCCGGATAATCCCCTGGGGTACCGGTGGATGGGATTTAACGGTACCTACGGAATCCATGGCACCAATCGTCCTGAATCCGTCGGATATTATGTATCGCACGGCTGCATCCGCATGCATGAAGAAGACGTGGAACAGGTCTATGATATGGTAGCCGTCGGCACGCCGGTCAGCGTCTATTATGACCGTATCGTCATTGACCGGGACCCCGACCATACGATTTCATATTATATATATCCGGACGGATATGGCCGGCAATCGTTATCCGTTCAAACCGTTAAAAAAGCATTGGCAGGGTACGGCGTAGAAGATTTTGCGTCCCCGGCATCTATTGAAGCCAAGATAAATGCATCTGACGGGCAGCCTTCGTATGTAGCGAAAGCCTATGATTTGTACGTAAACGGCAAGAAACTGGCCAAACGGGCGCTCGGCAAGGATCAAATCATTTGCATCCCGGCGGTAGCCGTGGCCACGGCATTAAAGCTGGATTTGCATTGGAGTGCGCAAAGCGGCGTGCTGACAAGCCCGTATGGTACAGCGTCGGGCATTGTCAAGAGTGATGTCGTCTATATGGATGCGGCAGATGCCTATACGTTATTTCATCTGGAAGGCATGCTGACCCCGGACTATCTCTATGAAATGCATTCCGTCTCACCGTCGCAGACGGCTGTCGTTACGATTTCCTCACAGTCATGATGCATCGCGGTTCTAATCTATCTATTTAGTGAAATTTTTGGTATAATAATATAGATGCCCTTTTTTAACACGGTGTACTGGTGCAAAGGACGTCCTTATTTCTATTTTGTGATATTTGAGGTGACATTGTGGACGAACAACAATCAGATAAAGTGTTACCGGTCTGCCTGGAAAGTGAAATGCAGACGTCGTATATCGACTACGCCATGAGTGTTATTATCACCCGTGCCCTGCCGGATGTACGGGACGGCTTGAAGCCTGTCCATCGTCGTATTTTATATGCCATGCACGAAGCCGGTATGACGCCGAATAAACCCTATAAGAAATCGGCGCGTATCGTTGGGGAAGTTTTAGGTAAGTATCATCCCCATGGTGACAGCTCCGTTTATGACGCGACAGTCCGCCTGGCCCAGGATTTCTCCACGCGCTACCCTCTTGTTGATGGTCATGGCAACTTTGGTTCTGTCGACGGCGATTCTGCCGCTGCTATGCGTTATACCGAAGTCCGTATGGCCAAGATTACCGGTGAAATGCTGGAAGATATCGACAAAGAAACCGTCGATTTCATGCCTAACTATGATGGATCTTTGCAGGAACCGGTTGTACTTCCTTCTAAAATACCGAACCTGCTGGTTAATGGTTCTGCCGGCATTGCCGTAGGCATGGCTACGAATATTCCGCCGCATAATTTAGGCGAAGTCGTTGATGGCTGCGTACTGCTCATTGATAATCCGGATGCCAGCCTGGAAGAAATCATGACGAAAATCCAGGGTCCTGATTTCCCGACAGGTGCCAAAATCATGGGTCATGAAGGTATCCTTAAAGCATACTCGACAGGCCGCGGCAGTATCAAGATGCGGTCCTGTGCGACCATAGAACCGATGAATAAAGGGAAAAACCGTATCGTAGTGACGGAAATCCCGTATCAGGTCAATAAAGCCCGGGTCATCACCACGATTGCCGACTTGTCCCGTAACAAAGAAATCGACGGAATCACGGCATTGCGTGATGAATCGGACCGCAAGGGGATGCGTATCGTCATCGAATTGCGGGCTGATGCCAATCCGGACATCATACTGAATAAATTATACAAGCATACACAGCTCCAGGAAACGTTTGGGGTAATCATGCTGGCCCTGGTCGACGGACATCCGCGTGTCCTGACACTGAAAGAAGTGCTTCATTACTATCTGGCTCACCAGAAAAATGTCATTACACGGCGTTGTAAATTCGAATTGGCCAAAGCACTGGCCAGAGCACATATATTGGAAGGTTTGCTCATCGCCCTGGACCATATCGATGAAGTCATCCGGACCATCCGTGAATCCCAGACAGATGAAATCGCCAAGCAGGCTTTGATGAGTAAATTCGGCCTCAGTGACAAGCAATCCGTTGCCATCCTTGACATGCGGCTGCGCCGCCTGACCGGACTGGAACGGGAAAAGATTGAACAGGAATATAAGGAACTGGAAAAACAGATCGCCTATTTGCGGGATGTCCTGGCCGATGCGCATAAAATCATGGAAATCGTCAAAACGGAATTATTAGATGCCAAGAAAAAATTTGCCGATCCGCGGCGCACACAAATCGTCGCCGATTCGTCGGAACTTTCCATCGAAGACATGATTCCGAATGAACGCATGGTGTTGACACTGACACGGCGCGGCTATATGAAACGCATCAATGCCAACGTATATCATACGCAGAATAAAGGCGGCCGTGGTATCAAAGGGATGGGCACAAAAGACGAAGATGCCGTAAACCATCTGCTGTATACTTCAGCGTGGAACACGGTCTTGTTCTTCACGAATTTTGGACGGGTATACCGCCTGAAAGCCTATGAAATCCCCGAAGCGAACAGCCGTAATTCGAAGGGGATTGCCGCAATCAACATCCTGCCGCTGTCCAACGGCGAAAAAGTGAATGCACTCATTGACCTGGATCAGGCCGATCCGTCGATGAATCTGTTCATGGCTACAGAAAAAGGCCTCGTCAAAAAGACCGAACTGCAGGAATTCAAGAATGTCCGCCGTAACGGACTTATTGCCATATCCCTCGTTGAAAAGGATCATCTGGCAAAAGTACGCTTGACGACAGGCGGGCAGAATATCATATTGGCAACCAAACTGGGCATGGCCATCTGCTTCAATGAAAGCGATGTCCGTCCTATGGGCCGTAACACCCGCGGTGTCCGGGGGATTTCCCTCGCTGAAGGCGATATGGTCATCGGTGCCGACGTCCTCGAAACGGGCTGCCAGGTACTGACCGTCAGTGAAGAAGGATTTGGCAAGAAGAACAATATCGAGGCCTATAAAGTCCAGCTTCGTGGCGGCAAAGGCGTGAAGAATTTCAAGATCACACCGAAAACCGGTGATATCGTCGGGGTAGAAGTCGTTCATGGCAGTCAGGAACTGATGCTCATTACGACCAACGGTATCGTTATCCGTACGGATATCGAAAGTATCGGTATCAAGAAAGGACGCAACACGTCCGGTGTCAAAATCCAGAAACTGGAAGGCAACGACAAAGTAGCCGCTCTCGATACCATTGCTATTGATGGTAAAGATGAACCGGATGAATTATTTTAATAAATAGCCGACAGGCAGGAGGAGTCCAGGCATGGGCTCCTCTTTTTTATGTATAAAGACATCATTCAGCAAATTTTGTGTGGGCACACAAAATTTGCTGAATATGCTTGAATTGAAGAAATCTTTATAGTATAATGCAAAACAAGAAACGCAGCGTTTCTTGCCAAAATGGTATCTATACAAGAAAGGAGAACAGTATGCGGACAACAATACAAATGATTGCTGATAAAGCAGGAACATCCCGGGGCACTGTAGACCGGGTCATCAATAATCGCCCCAACGTCCGTCCGGAGGTGCGGGAGCGCATATTAGAAGCTATGCGGGAATTGCAGTATGTACCGAATAAAGCAGCAAGAGCATTGGCATATACTAAAAATTCCTGGAAAATCGGTGTGGTGATGCCGGACTGGGGTGGATTTTTTAAAGAAGAAATCCAGCGGGGCCTGGCGGCAGGTACGAAGACCGTGCGTGATTATGGCATTGATGTCCTGGTCCGGCAATACGAAACGGAAGATATAGGCGAATGTATTTCACAGATCGATGAATTGGTCAGGGAAGGGATTTCCGGCCTTTGTGTATGTGCCCGCAATCACGCTTGCATCCGGGATAAAATTGAGGAACTTGCCGATAAGCATATCGAGACGATTACCTTTAATTCCGATTTGGAAGGCAGCCGCCGGTTATGTTTTGTGGGCCAGAACCTGATAAAGAGCGGGCGCATTGCCGCAGAAATCATGACCAAATATATTACGCCTGATGATGATGTGATGGTTATTGTCGGCGATAAAGGATTCAGTGCGCACCGACAGCGGCTGGAAGGATTTTGTACCCGGGTAACCGAACGGGGATTCCGACCGGAGCATATACTTCAAGCTGAAAGTCACAATGACTACGATCGGACCTGGCAGATCGTAAGTAACGCCTTGAAAAATCCTAACTTACGCGGTATCTATATGGCGAATGAAAATATAAAAGCCTGTGTAGGGGCGATACGGAAGGCAGGGCTTAACCGCAAGGTCCATGTCATTTGCCATGATTTGTCAGCAAGTACAAAGAAATTATTGGAACGCGGGGATATAGATTTTACCATTGAACAGGATATTTGCCAACAGGGATATAAACCACTCATTTTGTTTGAGAATATATTTCTTGACCAGAGATATCCTAAGAATATTGAATATACGCGTATTAATATAGTGAATGCAGAAAATATGATGCATTAACTGATGTGGGGAGAGATAATGATGAGAGATATTATAATTGACAGCCCGGTTCACGGGCAACTGATTGATTTATCTGATGTAAAAGAAGACATGTTTTCCAGTGGAGCCTTGGGCCGGGGAGCGGCGGTAGCTCATCCGGACTCCAAGGTATATGCACCTTTTGATGGCGTGATATCCGTATTGTTTCCGACGGATCATGCGATTGGTATCTATTCAAAAGATGGTATTGGATTATTGATTCATATCGGCATTGATACGGTAGAATTAAGAGGGCAATATTTCCATCCCTATGTAAAAAAAGGAGATACGGTGGAAAAGGGGCAATTACTGATGGAATTCGATGCGGAAGCTATTCAGAAAGCCGGCTACGATATGACGACGCCTATCGTTGTCACTAATTTTGAAGAGTATGATCAGATTACGATTACGTCGGGGCAACAGATGGTGGTATGCTTGCAATAAAGGAATACATCTTCTATTTAAATTTCGCAAAATGCTCTTTACTTTTTTAGAA
>JALCDF010000065.1 GCA_022641375.1 Megasphaera sp.
CATCATTTGATAAATTCCTGACTCAACAGGCTCATCGAAAACGATTGCCTATTATTTCTTAAAGCAGCACCGAATACCGGTGCTTATATTTGAAGATTTTTGTGACATTTTCATTTTCTATTGACACAAAAATATACATAATCATTACATAATCCAAAAATTAATTGCATTTACTCCAACCACAATTTTTACAGGTATTACAACCACCTTCAAATACCAATGGTTCTCCACACTGTGGGCAGAATATGCTGTCTGCAGTTACTTTCTTATCGGCTTTCGGATGAGTCGGCATTTTTTTTACCGGTTTTTCTCCCATCGCCGTATTACTCTGCTGCTTTAATTCTTTCTGTACTTCATCGTACATATCGATCAACGCATTCCCTACAGCCATCGGGCAGCACGTTCCCTTACTCGTATCTCCCCGGGTAGCCCGGCGCACTGAATAAGACGGACAATTCCCGGTTGAATTCAACTGATCTATAATCGTGTAGATATCGATTCCGGCCCGGGCGCTGATAGAAATCATTCGCGACAGACCAATCATAAAGTTATTGCACCCGCCAGTAGATCCCTTGCTTAAATACGTTTCCAATAATGCTCCGGTTTCGGGATCAAAGAACGCCATGCAGTGAAGACTGCCGCAACCAGTAATCAATTTTCGTTTCTTGCCGATGACATTATCATCAATACTGATGATTTCCCCACGATCAAGGCCGATTCCGGCAACAGGCACCGGGTCTTTTTTCACATGTGTCGTCAGGATTCCGGCGCGCTTGCAGCCATCGCGGAACATCGTCAGCCCTTTACAGCCTTTTTCCCAAGCCATCATATATAATTTTTCTGTATTTTCTACGGTAAAACTATGGGGAACGTTGACCGTCGAACTGATGGACGCATCAATGTGCTGCTGCCATGCCGACTGCATCGCAATACGCTGTGTATAATTCAATGTAAGCGCCGTAACAAAATATCCCGGCAGATTCGCATCATCTTTAATGCCATGCATCTTCATATATTTTTCAACAATTGGTGTATATACTTTATAATATACGTCGGTTCCATGGAGGGATTCCGTCTTACGTTCATAGAAATTAGCATAAATCGGTTCGATACCTCCGGAAATCCCTAACATCGTCGACAAGGTCCCCGTTGGCGCAATTGTCAACAACTGAGAATTACGCAATCCGTATTTTTGTACTAACCTTGCAGTTTTTTCCGTCGTGTTTGCTTGAAAATACGGTGTAGCCATGACTTCATCAATATTACACTTATCAAATGGTCCTTTTCCCTTAGCCAGAGACGCTGAAGAAGCAATCGCCGTATCCGCCATAGCGAAACCGATTTTATGACATAAATCTACTGCTTCGTCACTTCCATACGTTACCCCTAATTTAATAAGCATATCTCCCAGACCCATGATTCCCAAACCGATCTGACGCCATTGCTGCACGCTATCACGCTGTTCCTGTAACGGATGGAGCGGCAACCCTTCATCAAGGACATCATTCAATGCACTCACTGCGATTGTCACGCTGCGTTTGAATTCTTCAAAATCAAAGACTGCCGTTTTAGTGAAAGGGTCATTTACGAAATTAGCCAGATTCATACTGCCCAAAAGGCAGGAACCTCCCGCCGGAAGCGGTTCTTCCGCACATGGATTTACACCGGAAAACTCAAATTCTTTGGTATTAGCCAACAGATTCCAATGGCAGATACGATCCCAAAAAAGTGCCCCTGGTTCGGCATAATCCCAATTGGTTTCTGCGATGAGCCGGAATACATCTGCCGCTTCCACCATGATTTCTACGACTTGTCCCGTTTCCTTGCGTGTGTAATGAAGGCGGAACTGTTTTCTATGTTTTGCCGCTTCCATGAATTCATCACTGATGCGAATGGAAATATTCGCTTTCGTTACTTTTGATAAGTCTGTTTTTATCTTAATGAAATCAATAACATCCGGATGAGCACAATCCAAAGAAATCATCAGTGCCCCGCGGCGGCCGTTCTGGCCAATAAGTTCCGTCACCAGTGAATACAAGGTCATAAACGAAACGGATCCGCTCGTCTTCTTTGCCGCATTATTAATCCGGGTTCCTTTAGGACTCAACCCGGAAATATCAATACCACAGCCACCACCATAACTATATGTACGAGCCAATTTCCCGGCTCTGTCAAAAATACTTTCAATACTATCTTCCGGAGGGGTCATAACATAACAATTCGATAATGTAATTTTCTTTCCTTCATATTCTAATTGCCGATTTGCTAAAATACGCCCGCCAAACAAGAATTTCTGTTTTTTGATTAAATCAGCGACATCTTTATTCTGTCCGCTGATACGGCTTACCCAATGTTCAAACGTTTCATTGTTATCACAGTACTTGTTTTTCCAAATATCCAGGCCCAGCTGATTATCCTGACCAAGCCATTCTCTTTCATCCATACGAACCTCCTGATATTGCATATGTTTCATATAGTATATTGATTTACATTAAAATACTATATATAGTATTTTAAAATATCTACGTTTATTATCATAGCAGTATCGGGAGGCAGAGTCAATAGAGTTATTTTTACAAAAATGTCAAGTATTATACATCGGAATTCGGGAAAAAAGCAGAAGCTGATATGCTGAATAATAGGAAAACCGGCTCAACTAACGCCGGTTTTTCCACGCACTCTGATTTATTTATCTGAATTTGCCAAAAACCGGTCTACGACCTGCATATATTCCTGGCGATTCGTCTCAATACCTGCCGCATGTGGTGATTCGGAAAAAATATAAATATGTTTATCACCGCTGCTGCAATTATCGTAAAGACTGTGAACTGTTTTAACCGGTACCAGCTTATCTGCTTCACCATGGATAAACAATATCGGTACTTTAATAGATTTCACTGCCTGCGCCGGTTCAATACTATCCACAAACTTATGAGTATGGAAAAACATAGCTGCCTGAAAAAATGGATCTAACATATTATAGCCCCACACAGCCCGCTGATCACCTGATGCCGTCAGCAATTTTTCACGTCCCAGGGATATAATATTCCCATAGGAACTATCCGCTATAACAAATGCCACATCATTTCTTCCTGGACCACCGGCATATAATAACGCCATCGCCGCTCCAAGGGATATGCCATGAAGTCCTACACGTACTTTATTATCCTTTTCCCGGAGCCATTGACACCACATATGCATATCGTCCATTTCACTGAGGCCCCAGTCCGTATGTTCCCCCTGACTTTCTCCATGTCCCCGCTGATCAATAAGCAGTACATTATAATCCATATCCCGATACATCTGCACATAGGGAAGACACATCGAACGATTTTGATATAGTCCATGAAGAAGAATCACCGTATTATGCGATTTGCGGCGGTTTTCAATATAGGTTCCCCGCAAAATTGTCCCATCAGGTGCATTTACTCTGACCGCTTCCCAATTATGTTCCTTCTCCAATTTGCGCATGTCCTCCACATCACGTGCATGATTTTCAATGCCCAGGATGGCATCCCACTGCGCTGTACGGAATTCCTCATATGCCGTGTTCCCAATGTACGCACCAATACAAAGAAGCACTATCACTGCAGCAATTGCCAGACGCTCCAGCCCTTTTAACACCCTCCGCATATTGTTCATCCTTTCTGACTGAGTTATATATCCAGTATACTCTTTGGAGGAAACTATAAGTCAAGAATCGTTTGTCCATAAAAAATACCGCTACGCCTCAGGCAATAGCGGCTCATCTATTTAACCTCTTCACGCAACACTACCTGGTCGCAACCATCTACTTCCTTCAGCTGAACCGAAATATCTTCACGTCGTGATGTAGGTACATTCTTGCCAACATAATCTGCACGAATAGGTAATTCCCGATGTCCCCGGTCGACCAGTACTGCCAATTCGATAAAATGCGGTCTCCCCAAATCCATAATAGCATTTAAAGCCGAACGCACTGTCCGTCCGGTAAACAAAACATCGTCAACCAGTACTATTGTCTTCCCATCTGCTTCTATACGGCGGCTGCCACTATCGATTGCACTGATCGTCGATTTCTTATTATCGTCACGATACGCCGATACGTCCAAATCATAAGCAGGCACAGTTACCTTTTCTATTTTTTCTAATTCCATTCCCAGCCGTCGTGCCAATGGAACCCCCCGTGTATGGATTCCCACCAGGATCATGTTGTCCAAGCCTTTATTGCGTTCAATAATTTCATGAGCTATACGGCAAATCGCCCGCCCCATAGCTTTTTCATCCATTAAAAGTGTCTTATTTCTCCACATACAGCTCACCTCATCTAAACGCGTTCTTCCGCCCGCTTTAAACAAGCCAAAAAATCAGCAGGGGCCGGTGCTTCAAAATGCATGCTTTCTTTTGTTACCGGATGGACCAGATCAAGACAATGCGAATGAAGTGCCTGACCACAAATAGGAAACGCATCTTTTTTATATCCATAGAGCGGGTCATTAACGACGGGATGTCCAATATACGCCATATGCACGCGGATTTGATGCGTCCGCCCGGTTTCCAGCTTGCATTCAATCCAGGTATATTCACCGTATCGCTTCAGGACTTTAAAATGTGTCACCGCTTTCCGCCCGGTTTTAAAAGTAACCGCCATCTTAATCCTATCCTTCGGATGACGCCCGATAGGAGCATCAACAATTCCCCGTTCTTCTACAATATTGCCATGAACCAATGCCCAATACGTCCGCCGTGCCGTATGTGCTTTTATTTGTGCAGCCAAGCCACGATGAGCTTCATCTGTTTTAGCTGCTACCATGACGCCTGATGTATCTTTGTCCAGCCGATGGACAATTCCTGGACGCACAACACCATTGATGCCCGACAAGGTCCCTTTGCAGTGAAATAACAATGCATTTACCAACGTTCCATCGGGATTTCCTGCTGCCGGATGAACAACCATCCCCCGCGCTTTATTGACAACAATAATATCATCATCTTCATACAGTACATCAATAGGGATATCCTGCGGCTGCGCATTCAGCTCTTCCTGCAGTTGATATTGAACGGCAATGATATCGCCTTCAGCTACTCGATAATTAGCCTTCGTTTTCTTCCCATTGACCGTGCAATTGTCTCCTTCGATGAGACGTTGAGCAAAATTGCGAGAAATTTCCATTTCTTTTACTAAATATATATCTAACCGGTTTCCAATCCCATCCTGCATGACGGTTATCATTTTTTTATTCATAATCTCTATCCTCAATTTTTAGATACATGCATCCAACTATACCACAATAATAAACATACACCCACAACAATGCCCATATCAGCTACATTAAAAACAGGCCAGATGCGGAAATCAAAAAAATCGACTACAGCTCCTGTAAAAAAACGGTCCAACGCATTTCCTAATGCTCCTCCCAGGAGCAATCCAACACCACCATGTACCATGAAGCTGGACGGCAACATCTTGCGAAATAAACCATAAATAATAAACAGCAATACGGCTATAGCTAAGAAAAACCATCTTTGATTTTCCAAAATGCCAAAAGCTGCCCCATGATTCAAAATATATGTAATATGAAAAAATCCCGGAATCACCGGAATCGATTCATGAAGTACCATTTCATTCTGAATGACGAATTTACTAGCTTGATCCAGTATCGTCACCAATAAAGCTACCCCTAAGACCGGCACACAAACCTCCCGCAAATTTATGATATATAAGAATGACTTCATCCTATCACAGAACTCCTAGAAATTCAATAAAAAAGGAGACATAATATATGTCTCCTTTTTTCATTCTTCTATCCGAATTATTCGGCAGAGATAGCACCCGTAGGACATACGGATTCGCAAGAACCGCAATCGATGCAGGCATCAGTTACAACATATTTAGCTTCACCTTCTTCGATAGCACCTGTAGGACAAGTACCAGCGCAAGCACCACATTTTACGCATTCATCAGAAATTACATGCATGTTTTTCACCTCCAAACAACTAGGGTATGAGGATATTTTCCTCCGTGTTCATCATTATTACACGAATATATGAAAATGTCAATGAACACCATTACAGTAAAGATATTAGGAATTAAGCCTTCACCGCTTACTGTCATTTTTATATTAATATTTTAATATTTAAAATATAAAAAGAGCCGGCGAGGGGAGCCAGCTCTTTTAATTCATAAGATATCATCGGGGGAAGACAATATCTTACCGTTGCTGAAGACAATAAGATAGGGGTGTTCGAGGGGTATTGAACAACTTATCTCTTCAACATTGTAGATGATCTCTTCTACACTTATAATAATAACAGGAATTTAAAAAAAGTAAATCTATTTTAGATTAAAATTAGATTAATTTTCTGTTTTCGTTATGATTAATATGCAAATATGAGTGTTCAAATTTGCATGTATGCGGTATAATGAAAACAGATAAAACGTTTCAATACATTCCACTACAGGGAGATTTTATAGTATGAAAGATAAAACAGAAATTTTAATTGTCGAAGATGAAAAACAAATTGCCCGCTTTCTTCAAATGGAGCTGGAACATGAAGGATATACCTGCACCATTGAATACAATGGTGCTGCCGCTTTGGACCGCATCGGCCAAGCCTATTTTGACTTGATTCTGTTAGACATCATGCTTCCGGATATCGACGGACTTACCATCTGCAAACAAACACGGAAGCTGTCTGATGTACCTATCATGATGCTGTCCGCTAAAGACGACGTAGAAACCAAAGTAGCTTGTCTGGACTTAGGAGCCAATGATTATCTAACAAAACCATTTAACAGCAAGGAACTTTTTGCCCGTATACGGGTTTTACTGCGGGAACGAATGAATCAACATATGAAACAAGCAAATTCTCTTCAACTACAGAATATGACCTTATATCTGGATCGTCATGAGCTATTGATTGATGATAAAAAAATCATTCTTACAAAAAAAGAATTCGAACTTTTGACCTATCTGATCCGTAATAAAAATAATGTCATTAGCCGTGATCGAATCGTCGAAGATGTATGGGGATATAACTATCGAGGCAGTACTAATATTGTCGACGTATATATCCGTTATATACGCAATAAAATAGGAAAACATGATGGCAAAGATTATATTAAAACCATCCGTGGGTTTGGATATATTGCTAATGAATAAGAAATTTCTCCACCAAAGAAAACATCGATGGTTCTCCCCTGCTCTCCTTCCTTTATTTGCTAAAATGGTACTGCTCTATTCTTCCATTGTGTTCTGTATCCTTCTTATCGTATCCATCATTACGATCACCAGTGTCTATTACACCATGGCTGATTCTATGAAAAATGATTTATACAATAGTGCCAATTCGACTACAGACTATTTAAATACTCACAAAAAAATGGATTCATCTGTTTTTATCCGTTCCAATCTACGTCCTTCCGTAACACTTCAAATCTATGATGGAGCCGGTAAATTAGTTATTGATAACAGCCCTACACACGCCGTCAAAAAGCTAAGTGACCGTTATATCGATGATGATATCCAAAACGGAACGGATTCGCCTTTGCCTACGGATATCGAAGGAACAGGGACATCAGAATTGTCATATTACAAAAAATGGTCAGACAACAATGATAAAACATACTATCTTCGCTTCTCCCGCATACCTGATAAAGAAAATGGATTTATATCACTATTATCAAAGCAATTAGTCGCATCGATTCTAATCAGTCTGATTCTGACAATTCTTTCCGGTATGTATCTCATGAAAAAATCATTGGCTCCGTTACAAGAAATCAGCAAAACCATAAAGGGAATCGAAGTCAATAAACTAGGCAGCCGTATTTCTGTATCCGACAAAAAAAATGAAATTCACGATTTAGCCGTTACGATCAATCAGGCTTTAGACCGCATTGAATATGGCTATAAACAGCAACAACAATTTATCAGCGATGCCTCCCATGAATTGAGGACTCCTATTACAGTAATTACCGGCTATGTAAACCTCCTGGATCGTTGGGGAAAGAATGATCCGGAAGCATTACAAGAAAGTATTACTGCTATCAAATCCGAAACAGAATATATGCATCAGCTCATCGAACGACTGCTATTTTTTGACAGATCCAACAGTGGTACACTAAAAAAACATTTTATGGATATCAATACATCTATCCTTCTGCAAGAGTTATATAACGAAATCAGCTTTATCGACACACAGCATACTATCATTTTAAAACAAAATGATTCTGCTACGATATACGCCGAACCGGGAAGCGTTAAACAAATGCTGCGTATCTTTATTGATAATGCCTTAAAATATACTCCTATGGGAGGAACGATTTATTTGTCCTGTGAAAAGAGAGAACATAAGATATGTTATAAAATTGCTGATACGGGAATTGGCATCCCTACTAACGAACAGAAGCTGGTTTTTGAACGATTTTACCGGGTAGAATCATCCCGCTCTAAAGAAACCGGCGGGTCGGGGCTGGGCTTATCCATTGCTAAATATATCGCTAAGGGTAATAATGCTGAACTTCATCTGGAAAGCGAAATCAACAAGGGGACAACGATGATCGCGGTATTTCCCATAAAGGAATCATCGTAATTACTTTTTTACTTTTTCTCGTTGCCTGTCTGCATTACAATATCAGCCTGTCCGGGTATCATTGCCAGGACAGGCTGATTTTTTGTGTTGGATAAGGGTATGGCGGATACTCTTCTGACAAGGAGTAGCGCAAGGTTTTAGGACTCGTATTTTGCTCGCTGCGTTGCGGCATTTGTATTGTTTTTCTTTTGTTTTGCCTTTCTTGTAGGTCATTTACTGAAGGGTTTCGCTGGCTCGCTGCTTTGCAGCATCGCGGGGGCGGGATTTTGTTTCTTTGTGTTTGTTTTCTTTAGCTCATCTTTCTGAGCGGTGTTTTCTGGCTCGCTGCTCCGCAGCATTGCGGGGGGATATCTTATTTCTTTGTGTTGGTTTTCTTTGGCTCATTTTTCTGAGCGGTATTTTCTGGCTCGCTGCTCCGCAGCATTGCGGGGGGATATCTT
>JALCDF010000066.1 GCA_022641375.1 Megasphaera sp.
ATTCAGTTCCATTGATGTATTGTAATATAATTGCTAATCTTTGTCAATTTATTTCACGGCCAGCATACGCTGCATCATGACGCACGCAGCCATTCCAATGTAAAAAGCAGATTTTATAGTTGCTGTCCGCAAAAATAAAATCTGCTTCGTTTCAATAGGATCAGCCTTTGGACGGACCCATTTCATGTTCTACTACACCGGCGATATCGTCAGTAATCCGCTTCAGTTCGTCCAAATCAGGGCCTTCAGCCATGACCCGGATAAGCGGTTCCGTGCCGGACGGACGGACGAGGATACGCCCATCTTCGCCCAATTCGGCTTCACCGGCGGAAATAGCCGCCATGATAAGGTTGTTCTTTTCCCATCCCGATTTAGTCTGTACGCGAATGTTTTTCAAAATCTGGGGATAGCGGGTCATCAAATCCGCCAATTCCGACAGCGGTTTGTTCTTTTGTTTCATGATGCTGAGCAGCTGTACTGCCGTCAGCAATCCGTCACCGGTCGTATTGTAATCCAGGAAAATAATATGTCCCGACTGTTCACCGCCCAGGCAATACCCGTCCTTACGCATCCGTTCCAAGACATAGCGATCCCCCACAGCCGTGATAACTGACTGGCAGCCTATTTTTTTCAGTGCTTTATGGAAACCGATGTTACTCATGACCGTGCCGACAACAGTATTCCCTTTCAGGCAATCAGCTTCCTTCAACTTCAGAGCACAAAGGAGCATAATTTGGTCCCCATCCATATCCCGGCCTTTTTCGTCGACAGCCAGGCAACGATCTGCATCACCATCATTAGCAATGCCAATATCCGCATGATTCTGAAGAACCGCTTCTTTGAGGCTGTCCAAATGCGTCGAACCGCAGTGATCATTGATATTAATACCGTTTGGTTCATGGTGTATGGCAATGACTTCGGCACCGAGCCGCTGCAGGACTTCCGGCCCCAGAACGGACGCCGAGCCGTTCGCAGCATCATGGACGACCTTGAGACCTGTCAAATCAATATCCGTCGATTTGATGATGAAATCAGCATATTCCTGCTGCAGATCTGTCCAGTTTGAAATCGTACCGATATTTGCACCCGTAGGACGGCTCTGGAGCGTCGCCCGTTCGTCCTTGAGCATATATTCTTCTATCTTATCTTCTGTTTCATCAGGTAATTTATAGCCGAAACTATCAAAAAACTTAATGCCGTTATATTCAAACGGATTGTGAGACGCTGAAATCATGACCCCGGCATCCATATGATGCGTCCGTGTCAAATACGCAATCGCCGGTGTCGGTATGACTCCGGCCATATACGAATCCCCGCCGGCGGAAGCAATGCCCGCTGCCAGGATATCTGCCAGCATCGTTCCGGAACGCCGGGTATCCCGGCCAATGAGAAACGTCGGATGTTCCTTATCCTGCCCAAAGATATAGGCAGCGGCCCGTCCCAAATGATATGCTAATTCCGGTGTCAGTGAGTCATTGGCGACTCCGCGTACTCCATCAGTTCCAAACAATCTAGCCATTTAATTTTCCTCCAAAGGTTTAAATTCACGAATGATTTCAATTGCCGTTTCCAATCCGTCCAAAAAAGCGCTCATGATACCGCCGGCATACCCGGCTCCTTCACCTACAGGATACAGGCCGCTGCTCCCGACAGTCTGCCGGTCATCGCCGCGGACAATGCGGACAGCCGCGCTGGTCCGCGTTTCCACGCCGGTCATAACGACGCCGTCATCATCAAATCCATGGATACGTCTGCCAAAATAAGGCAAGGCCAGTTCCAGCGTATCCGTCACAAATCCCGGCAGGACAGCATGCAAATCTGTCCAGGTTACGCCGGGACGATACGAGCAGACACCGGGTTCCGTATCCCCGGGCCGCTTCAAAAACGAGCCGACGGTCTGGGCCGGGGCATGATAATCAGAGCCTCCCGCCCGGAAGGCCAGTTGTTCATAGCGGCGTTGAAATTCGATACCGGCCAGGGGACTGTCCCCTGCCATATCATCAGCAGTCACATTCACTACCAGCGCGCTGTTGGCCTTGCCACTGTCCCGCTTATACAGGCTCATGCCGTTCGTAACGACGCCCCCCTGTTCCGATGCAGCCGCTACGACCTCGCCGCCGGGACACATGCAAAACGAGTAGCAGGCCCGTCCCTGCGGACTATGGTACGTTAAATTATAATCAGCCGGATCCAATCCCAGCGCTGCCGCATCACAGCCGTATTGGGAATGATCAATAACCGCCTGGTCGTGCTCGATCCGTACCCCTACGGCAAAGGGCTTCTTTTCCATGCGGATACCCGCATCATTCAACATATAATACGTATCCCGGGCACTATGGCCGATACCCATGACAACCACATCGGTATCATACGTATCCTTCTGATTCACCGTCACCGCACAGACGCGTCCGCTGTCATCGCGATGAATACCGGTCACACAGCTTTCAAAATGGACTTCGCCGCCCATATCTTCAATCGTTTGGCGCATATGTTTTACCACCGTACGGAGTACATCCGTACCTACATGGGGATTATAGGCATAGCGAATTTCCGGCGGTGCGCCGGCATCGACAAAGAGCTGTAAAATATATGGCAGCAGCGGATGATTTACCCGCGTCGTCAGTTTCCCGTCAGAAAAAGTCCCCGCTCCCCCTTCGCCAAACTGTACATTCGATTCGCTCTGGAACGGGCCGCCGTTCCAAAAAGCTTCTACATCGGCAGCACGGCGGTCTACATCACGGCCCCGTTCAAACACCACTGGCCGGTACCCGTGGCGTGCCAGGATCAAGGCTGCCGCCAGGCCTGCCGGGCCGGTACCGATGACGACCGGGCGGTGATTCAGCGCCGCCGTTCCCGGCTGTATCGATGGCAGCGGCTGCTGCACCAGCTGCCGTACATCCTTATTATCACGGCAATGCTTCCACACACCCGCTTCATCATAACATTCGACATCTACCGTGAACACAAAATAAATCCGCGGTTTCCGCCGGGCATCGATGGACCGGCGGACAATACAAATATTCTTTATATCCCGGCGGCTGCAATGCATTTTTCTGGCCACAAGAAGTTCCAATGGCTTTTTCATCGGCACCGCCGTATGTATATTCAAAACTCGCAGCACGTATCTCGCTCCTTTATTCATCCTTATCTATCGTAATCTTGACACTGACTACATCCGGCTCGATTGTCGCCCCGTTGATGGCAGGAACAAAAGCTTTCAATTCCTTATCCTGCTCCAATCCGTCAATACTGATTGGCATCAGATCTACCCGGTCCAGCCCGTTCACTACGCTGGCATCTCCCTGTATGGTTACCGTATCCGGTGTCACGACGATACCGCTCAATTTAGCGTTCGATGCGACCTGCCCATAGGTAGTCACATTGATTGGCACCACTTTGGAGACAGCATTCTGACTGAGCGTCACGCTGATATTACTGCGGCGCGGCATGACATCCAGGCCATCTACCCGGCTGCCATCAGCCGATACCAGATATACCTGTGACATGAAGGAAAAATTATCTTCCTTGCCGCCGACGGGGACATCAACCATGGCCTTATTCACGGTCTTAATCAGTCGTTTGGCCCCGCTGACCACAATCCGTTCCGGCACCATCTTGAGACTGCCGACAGAAACATTATTTTCCAGCCGTCCCGTCAAATGCGGTGTCAGCTTGAATTCCTTGACAGCGTACATATCGACAGTAATATGAGCCGTCATCGTATCCTGCTTCTTCAGTTCCGTTCCGGCAGGAAGCTGCAGATGGATTGGTACATCCATTTCGCCCTCCTGCGCTTCCGACAAATCGATATACGCCTTGATATCCGACGGTCCTACATTGATAATCGTATTCCGCGGACCGGACAGCCGGACATAGACCGCCTTGGGAACATTTGCCGTAATATATTGCGAGTCGAGATTTTCCACTGCGACCGGTACCGTATAACTGCCTTCACTGACAGGGTTCTGTTCATTGATGATCACAAACCACAGGATAACCGCCAACAGGAGACATACCAGCCTCAATTGCCATTTTTTTCCGAATTTGTTCATTTTGAAGGCCTCCATTTAAGAATATTTGCCAGCCCCGGCTGTGGCTTATTCAAAAAGGTCTTCAGGACATTGCGTAACGCATTGCCGTCCAGATGGCGATAAATATGGCCCCCGTACGTATACGATATGGATCCCGTTTCTTCACTGACAACGACAACAACTGCATCGGCCAGCTCACTGATACCGATAGCGGCCCGGTGACGCGTCCCCAATTCCGTTGACAACGAACGATCCGACGTCAGGGGCAGCAAGCATCCCGCTGCCATGATACGATTTTCCCGGATGATCACAGCACCGTCATGCAGCGGCGTGTTGGGAATAAAAATATTGCCCAACAGTTCCCGCGACACAATACCATCGATGGCAACGCCCGTATCAATATAATCGTTCAGCCCTACTTCCCGTTCAAAGACAATCAGGGCTCCGGTATGATTTTGGGACAGGGACTCCGTAATGGCTACGATTTCATCGAGAAGACGTTCCAATTCTTCCATGCTGATGACCTGGCCTGAATGAAAAAATCGTCCCCGGCCGATCTGTTCCAATGCCCGCCGCAATTCCGGCTGAAAAACAACCGGCAGCGCAACCAAAATGACTGTCATGCCTTGTTGCAGCATCCAGTTGATGACATGGAGATCCAATACTTTGCTGACTACCGTAACGGCCCCCAGGATGATGAGCCCTTTGATCAGTGCCACCGCCCGGGTATTGCGAATGAGGATAAATAATTTATACAGCACAAACGCCACAAGCAAAATATCCAATATGTCAAGTAATCTAAAACTGCTGATGAAACCCTGGATAGGTAAATACATAGTAACTCTCTCCACATAAAAAAAATAAAAAACAGGTAGTTCCTATTTTACAATACTTTCTGCTATATGACAACGAAAAAGGGGCTGCGATTACATGCAACCCCCCTTTTTCTGCAAATTTCATTCTACTGTTGCAGCTTTTTCCTTATATTCAATTTCTGCCTTGCGGACAATCTGCAATTTCTTTTCCTGTTCAGCCAGGTCGGCGAAATTAATCGCTTTCAGCCGGTCTTCCAGGTTTTTCTGGATGCTGGCAAAAGCATTATAAATGGAACACATGCCGGTACATCCCTTCCAGCACGATGTTTCATCATGAAGACAGCGCTGCAGTTCAGTCTGTCCTTCAACGGCTTCAATAATATCAAAAAGCGTAATATCCTTAGACTGACGCTGGAGGGCAAATCCACCGTCCACACCGCGAAATGACTTCATAATCTTGGCAGCTGTCAGGCTGCGCATGATTTTCAACAGGAATCGTTCCGGTATATTCTGGTTTGCTGCCAATGCGGCCCCGGTTATCTTGGTTCCTTCCGGTTGTTCTGCCAGATATAGTACCATTCGGAACGCATAATCAGTAGCTTGATTTAATCTCATTCGTAACATCCCTCCTCTATGAGTATATTATACAATAAAAGACAAATAAAGTGTAGTTTCATGACAAAAAAATAAGGAAATACAGCGATAATTCCCTCTTTTCCAAAACCGGAGGCAATCTACGCCATATATTCCCTTTATATATTCCCTTTATATATTCCCTTTATATATTCCCTTTATATATTCCTATTAAATCATCAACGTAATGACTGTATAAATACATGCGGACATGACCGCACTGATTGGAATCGTAACAATCCAGGTGATCACCATGCTTCGGGCTACGCCCCAATGAACGGCACGAACCCGTTCCGCCGAACCAATACCCATGATGGACCCCGATACGACATGCGTCGTACTGACCGGCAGATGTAAAAATGTCGCCGAGAAAATAATGATGGATGAATTCAAATCCGCGGCAAACCCGTTGACCGATTCCATCTTGAATATCTTCGTCCCCATAGTAGAAATAATACGCCAGCCGCCGGCCGAAGTACCTAGTGCCATAGAGGTAGCACACGCAATTTTGACCCATATAGGAATTTCCATCGTATCGATATAGCCACCGCTCAGCAATGCCAGGGCAATGATCCCCATCGCCTTCTGCGCATCATTAGAACCATGCGAAAAAGCCATCAGGCTCGCCGAAACCAGTTGCATCTTGCGGAAGCGCCGATTCAAAAAAACCGGCGAAAAACGACGGAATATCCACATCAGGGCAATCATGACGAAATACCCCGTACACAACGCCGCCACCGGTGATAAGATAAGCGAAGCAATGATCTGCCCGATACCGTGCAAATCCAATGCCGCCGGGCCGACGCTGATACATACCGCCCCGATCACACCGCCGATCAGCGAATGGGATGAACTGTTGGGAATACGATAATACCAGGTCACTATATTCCAAATAATGGAGCCGATAAGCGCGGCAATAATGACTTCCAGGCTGATCTGTGCCGGATTCAGCACCAAATCGCCGCCAATGGTCTTGGCAACACCCGTACTGATCATGGCCCCGGCAAAATTCAACGTGGCCGCCATCATGATTGCGTGGCGCGGCGAGATAGCCCGTGTCGATACGGACGTTGCGATGGCATTGGCCGTATCGTGGAAGCCGTTGATATAATCAAACAGGACTGCCAACAGCACGACGGCCCATATTAACCAATGCTCAGGCATACTTTAATACGACCCTTCTGAACGTAATGACCAGATTTTCACAATCATCCGTGATATCTTCGACCGACTGCAGGATTTCCTTCCACTTGATGATTTCGATTGGATCCTTGCATTCCGTAAACAACTTGGCCATTTCTTCATGATACAGGTCATCACAATCCTGTTCCAGTTTCAATACTTTTTTACTGCGGGCTTCTACCTTGAGATAACTTTTCTTCAAATCTTTCATATATCCGATGGATTTGCAGATTTCCTTCATTGCTTTCGCCGCAATACTAGTCATCTTTTTCGCACCGTCTGTCGCTTCACCAATATGATACATGCACATCTTATCCATGATTTCACTGATATTATCGATTGCCGTATCCAATTGATCGATGAGCTGCTGGATATCTTCCCGGTCCATCGGCGTGATAAACGTTTTTTGCAGGCGTTTCATCGTTTCCATAACCAGTTCATCCGCTCTGTCTGCCAACGCATCAATCTTTGCCAACGCTTCTTCCTTCGTAATTTCATCATTCATTGCCTGCCTCAGCAAATCGGCTGCTTCTGCACTCAATGCAGCATGCTGGTCCAATAAGGTGAAAAATTTTTCCTCTTTGGGCTTCAGATGGAATGCCATACCAATCATTCTCCCTCATTTATAGTATAGACGACTGTAAAATATAACTCCCAGGGCACTACATTATGTAGTTCATAGTACTCTGTTAATCATTATACCATAGGATTTTTTAATATGCCATAGGATTGCCATCCGGATTTATTCTTTCCTATAACTCGATATATTCGCGGATTCGATTGAGATAGGAGCGTCCCACGGGTACCTGCACCGGAGATTCTCCCTTCAGGACGAGGACGTACTGATGGTTGAACCACGGTTCAATCTGCTGGATTTCATCTACATTGACAATATAATTGCGGTGGCACCGAAAAAAGGTATTCTGAGGCAGCCGCTGTTCAAAATGCGTCAGGTTGACGCGGGTCTGATAGGTTTTACCCTCCGTCGTGACGAGAAACACCTTCCGTTTCTGTGCATAGACCATACGGATCCGCGACGCATCGATAATCCGTATCGTATCCCCTTCGGTGACGGTGAATTTCTTGGAATAGGCGGGCTTAACCGACTCTTCCGGCAATTCCGCCAGCTCTACAGCGGCTTTTGCCCCGTCTTCTTTCCGGCTGCGCAGGGTCATGAATTTACGGAAAACACGCTGCACTTCCTCCGGGCATACCGGTTTGACCAGATAATCCAGTATATCCATTTGAAACGCCTGCGCTGCCAGTTTTTCCGAACCGGTCACAAAGACGATGGACGGCATAACCTCTACGGCTTTGCGCAGTGCCGCCACGATGGCCAGCCCGCTCACCCGGGGCATTTCAATAGTCAGGAATACCAAATCCGGCCGATGCTGCATGATATCGGCAACGGCCGCTTCTCCTTCATAGCAGATACAGACTTCGTCTATCGGAAACGATTTCTGCTGCTGCAGTACGTCCTTTAATCTCGCAGCCATCAGCGGTTCATGATCTATGATGGCGACACGGATACCCATGATTCTCCCCTTCCTTTCCCAAATATACATTGCATGCCTTGTTATTCCATGGCGTCGCTGCAGCAGATGGCGATCATATCCGTAATCTGCTCCGCCGTAGAGACCCGGGACAAATCCATCACCGGTTTGGCCAGCCCCTGCAGCAGCGGCCCTATTATATACGCATCGGCAATATGTTCCAGCATCTTGCAACAAATATTCCCCGTTCCCAGATCCGGGAAAATGAGGACATCAGCCTGGCCGGCTACGGGCGACCGCGGCGCTTCACTGCGTCCATAGGCCGGAATGATGGCCACATCCGCTTCCATTTCGCCGTCATAGAGGAAATCTACATGGCGGTCGCTGAGAATCTGGACGGCTTTCCGCACATCGTTCGCCGATTTCCCCCGGCCGCTTCCCATGGTGGAATAACTCAGGAGCGCCGCCCGGGGCACCGCAATGCCCAAGGTGTTACGAGCCCGTTCCACACAATTGCAGGTAATATCTGCCAGCTGTTGCGGTGTCGGATGCGGTACTACATCGCCGTCACCGACGACAAATATTCCGTCATGGCCAAATTGCATCATATCCGTAATAACAACGAAAGAACTGCTGATGGTCACCCCATCATCCCGCGGCCCGATAACCTGCAGCGCCGCCCGCAGAATATCGGGAGACAAGGTCTCTGCACCGGCTACCATGCCATCTGCCAGCCCAAATGCGACCAGGCTGGCCCCGAAATAAATCGGGTCTCCCAACAAGATATTACGGGCCTGCCG
>JALCDF010000067.1 GCA_022641375.1 Megasphaera sp.
ATTTTCCGATCCGCCTCATCGGTCGGTTTTAGCGGAAACGGCGTATCGGGAATATCACTGGGAACGATGGCAATTATCTTATCCCATCCACAGGGAATCGTCGTCGTGCCGATTCGGTCGCCGGGATGACAAATAGGAATCGGCTTGCGATATGGCGGATTCGGCAGGCTGTAGACATCATGCATCCCTTCCAGGCACAACGGTTGGGTCACATTGACTTCGACGATGACCCGGCTGCAGGCATCAATGAGCGCCGGCGTCAGGCCGATAGACGTAGCCGGCACCAATGCCCCATCCGCGGTGATGGCGACGGCTTCTACGATCACGATATCCGGCTGCCCGAAAAAATTCTCCCGGATGTATTGGGGAAACGCACTGATATGCATATCAGAAAATGCCACTTCACCACTGTTGATTTGCCGGCGTAACTCCGGATTGGACTGAAAAAGATAGCGGCGGCTGATGCCGTGGACCCGGGACAACGCGCCGTCAATCTCGTCTCCCAGCGCGCCGCCGGCCCAAATCTGCACCCGGAAATGTTCTTTTTCTATCCGTCGGGCCAAGGCCAGCGGTACCGCCTTCGGATACCCGCAAGGCGTAAAACTGGACAAGCCGATAATATCATCCCGATGAATCAGCCGTGCCGCTTCGGCCGCGGTCATATATACGTCCCTATGCTGTTTGCTGCGAATCCGTTCGGTGATATCAATCATCATTGGCACCTCATTTCTAAAAAAAAGAGCTGTTCACGTTGTTACGTGCAAACAGCTCTTTTTAAGTTACATGGCCTCTTCGGCGATTTCGCAAAGGATATGGCCGATCATAATATGCATTTCCTGTGTCCGTGCGGTGACTTTGGAGGGAACGGCCAGACATATATCGCATATCTTAGCCATCTTCCCGCCACCGATACCGGTCATGCCGATGACCTTCATGCCCTTGCGTTTGGCTTCGCCAATCGCCGCAATGACATTCGTACTGTTCCCAGATGTGGAAATGCCGATGAATACATCGCCCGTTTCCCCTAATCCCTGGACCTGGCGGCGGAATACCGCATCAAAGCCATAATCATTGCCGACAGCCGTCAGAATCGATGAATCTACGGTCAGGGCAATCGCCGGAAATGCGTCCCGTTCCTTCTGGAACCGGCCGACGATTTCCGCTGCCAGATGCTGCGAATCGGCAGCACTGCCGCCATTGCCGCAAAGCAGAATCTTATGCCCTTCCCGCAATGCCTGCCGAATGATTTCGCCGGCTTGTTCAATGTCCGGCGCTATTGCTTCCGTTGCTTTCAACACCATTTCATGGTCATGCATACGATCTGTAACTATGCTCATTGTACTATCTCCTTTATACCGCATCCTGTCCGAAAAGGACCCTGGCTTTTTTTATACTCCGTCATCTACTATACGGATAGCCCCATCCCCGGGATGGATGACCATACCGTATATCGTCACAGAATCAGGAAGAAAGGGATTATCTCGCAAGGATTGCACCGTACGACGTACCGATTCATCAATATCACTGATTGAATCTGCCCAGGCGCGCAGCTTAGGCAGTATGGCCGTAATATTTTTTTCATCGACTCCGGCTGCTGCCATGTGGCGGCACAACCCGTCGGCTGTAGTCTTCAACATGCCACAATCGTCGTGTCCCATGACGATGATATGCTGCACGTGCAGTTCATAAACGGCTACCATAAGGCTGCCAATGACACTGTCAAAAGATTCGGAAACCGTATTGCCGGCTACCTTGATGATTTTGGCATCACCGCGGCGAAGCCCCATGGCCGGTTCCAAAAAATCCAACAACCGCGTATCCATGCAGGTCAGGACGGCCAGCTGGCGGGACGGATATTTACTTACTTCGCCACAGCCTTCCAGTCCGTGCCGGGCCACAAACTCCGCATTGGCCGCTTCCATTTGTTCTATTAATTCACTCATATATAATCCTCTCTTACGGAACCATCCGCTGCACCATCATAACGTTGCCTGCAACGGCTCTTATTCCGCCTGGATTGCTTCCATGAGCCGTTTGGCCCGAATGTATTCATCCATACCGGCAGCGGCTTTACGGCCCTCACGCATGGCCAGGACCACTGTCGCCGGTTTATGGACAATATCCCCGGCAGCAAATACACCGGTCACACTGGTCATCCCATAAGGTACATCCTGTGTCTTGATATAACCGTCGCCATTAGCTTCTACACCGAACCCGTTGATGATATCGAGTTCCGGTTTGTTGCCGATAGCCGCAATAATCTTATTGGCCGGAACGACACCGAATTCGCCGGTTGGCACCATGGTCGCGTCTTCCAGTATTTTCTGCTTTTCATACTGCAGTCCTTCTACATGGTCGGTACCGACAACCGCACGGGGAGCCGAATAGAACTGGAACTTCACGCCGTCGGCTTTGGCTTCTTCATATTCCGATGGCAGGCATTTCATATTTTTCGGAGCTCGGCGGTACACGATTTCCACATCCGTTTTTAACCGTAACGCCGTCCGTGCCGCATCGATAGCCACATTGCCGGCACCGACGACGATGACCTTGTCACCGGCCTGAATGGGCAAATCTTCCAGCGATGCTTCGCCGAACTGGACCTGCGTGACCTGATGAAGGAATTGTTCCGCATCGACGACACCGTCCACGGCATCATTATCGACACCGAGGCTCCAGGCATCGGACGCACCGACACCGATGAATACGGCATCGAACTGCTTTTGTAACTCTTCCAGTGATATATCGGTGCCGATTTTTGTATTGTACCGGATCGTCACGCCCATCTTCTGCAATGCTGCCGTTTCCCGGCTGATCAAATCCTTGTGCAGGCGGAATGTAGGGATTCCGTATGTCAGCATGCCGCCGGGCTGTGAGGTACTTTCAAAAATGGTTACGTCATACTCTTTTGCCGCCAAATCACGGGCAGCTGCCATACTGGCCGGGCCGCAGCCGATAAGAGCTACACTGCCGCTCGTTTTTTTGCTCACATGGACCGGCAGGAATCCGCCGTCCAGCGCCGCATCGGCAACAAATCGTTCCAATTTGCCGATTTCCATATGGTTGCCCTTTTTGCCCAGGATACAATTGCCTTCGCATTGTTTTTCCCGCGGACATACGCGGCCGCAAATAGCCGGCAAATCGCTCTGATGGTAAATATGTTCCGCCGCATCACCGAGATTGCCTGCTGCCAGGGCCTGGATGAACTGGGGAATCTCATTATGAATGGGACAGCCTTTGCTGCATTGCGGTACCTTGCAGTTAAGACACCGTTTAGCTTCCGCAACCGCTTCCTGCCAGGTGTAGTCCGTATCCGTAAGAGGTTCTTCCGCAAAATAAGCCAAGCGATTTTTTTCGTTTGTCATTCCATGACCACCTTTCGAAGTCTGTACTATATACTCAGAGAATATTTAAATTGACTCTAATGCATTACGCTTTACAAAAAAATGGTGCGCCCAAGATGACTCGAACATCCGACACGCAGTTTAGGAAACTGCTGCTCTATCCAGCTGAGCTATGAGCGCACAAAACGCACAGAATAACGTGTCCCTATGCGCCTATCTATCATATCATGAAATGAAAGAAAAATAAAGGGTAAAAAGGCCTCTGCGGCATGATGCTGGCGTTGGTTATTAGTTGTTGATTAGTTGTTGGTTCTTATAAAGGCGGTTGTTAAAAAAAACAATCTTTTCTTTTAAGAACCAAGAACCAAACTTCCAACAACGAACAACCAATCTTATCCGAACAGACAGGAGGACGGACAGCGGCCACTCTGAACGGACAGGAGAATGGGTTGCGACTATACCTTATCGTAAAGCATGCCAATTTATGCTAACCGGATCAATATTAAACTAACTATTTAGTTATATTAAGCTAAATAGTTAGTTTAATTGATATCATTCTATCTGCATCGTTTGTTTTTTTCTATGACTAGTGCGTAGACACAAATTTTTGATATTTGCTTTTAGGTTTATCCGGAATCGTCATTTTTAATTTTTTTTCGTCTATTAATGGAATAACATATTGATGCATCACATGATACGTCGTTTTAAGTCCTAAGAATGTTTTGATTTCATTTCTGTTGCGCGGTTCCTGACAAAAATCTAACAGGGCGGCCCTTCGGTTGTCCTGTTCCGTTTCGATGGTCCTCATTTCATTATATAGTGTAACGCTGAACGCACCGCGACGATCCGAAAAATCAGGGACAGGCAATCCCGCTTCCTGTATAACTTTGTATATAGTAGGTATGCCGGAATATCGATTTTCCGTAAGACCCAGATCTTCCATCATGACCGCCAATGAAGGATTTCGTGTATCAGGTTGCACCTTACCTAAATCACTGACGCGGATGCGTCCATATAGGCCACCCGGATTCCGGACTTCCATACGGTCTTTATACAAAATAAGCTGAATAGGCATTCCTTCTGTATGAATACTATAATCACGATGTATCAAAGCATTTAATATGATTTCACGTACTGCCAACAAAGGATATTCCTCTTTATCACATCGTTTTCCCGTATGTGAATCAATAATGGTTTTAATCGACATATTATGTTGAACAAATCGTACAGCTTCTTCTAACATTTCCGGCAATGTACCATCAATTCGTTTATTATCTATGAAACGTTCATCATGGGCCCCGACTTCACCGATTTCTGTTCCGGGAACCGCAATAGCCGTAATACATAGCTGGGGAAATATCCCTTGAGGATATATACCGAAAAGCAATAGCCCCGCCAATGTTGGCGTCCTGTTTTTGGTAATACGCATTAATTCATAAATTTGTTCTGCCGACATGGGTACCAATTTTGATTTGTTCTTTTTAAGAATCATGATATATTCCGCCAAGCGATTTTCATCAAGTAAAGAAAATGTGGCTTGATCCACGCTGCGTATATCATCCTGATATTTTTTACGAAATGCATCATAGCTGTAAATTTCGTATTCCGTCATAGGTTCATCTGCATCCCCGACACGTATATAAGAACCTGTAAGTCGTCCTCTTCCCCGATAAAAACAAGGTTTATCTGCAATATCTATTTCCGGTATTTCTGCCGCTACAACTATACGCCCTTCTAATTCAATACACGTAAAAAGTGCCCGAACAACAGGCTGCATCTGCTTACATTGTTCGGTAACCTTTTTTTGCAAATCGGCAGCATCATATACTCCAATAATGGAAAAATCCGATTTCTCATGTAATCCAAACACAATAATCCCACCACCAGCAAGATTTGAAAAAGCAGAAATCGTATCATATAATTTTTTAGGGCAACCATCATGAGCTGCTTTAACTTCTATATTATTGAACTCCGAATGAATGGATTGTATTTTCCTGACTAATTCTTCCAAATCTTTTTCTAACATATAACACTCACCATCTTCCATTAATTACGCTAATTAGTTAGTTTAATTGTACTAAAATTTAGTTTAATATGCATTTATAGTAACTTTTAAAAAAATTAAACTATATATTTAGTATAATACATCGTATTCATTTTGAAAAGAGACAGATTATATACGTTCGCCATGAACCGTACTTCCCACAACGAACAACGGCCTTATTTAATCCCATCTGAACGGACAGGAGAATAGGCTGCACCCCCTTGCGGTGTTTTACTATAAGTAAAGCTTATCATGCTATCGATATGATTTGTTTTACTTATTCTATTGCAGCTGCTATGATGTATTCAAGAGGACAAAGGACTGACAGATACCCCTACTTGCTATCATATCTTACCTTATCATTTCATCTGCCGGCCGCTTTGTATACATACAAAGGAGGTTATCATTATGAAAAACATGTTTACTACATTAGGTGCCCTGGCTGTTATGATTTCGTTCATTTGTATCGCAGGATAAAAATAAACTCAACATACATCACCCAGGAATCACAAAGGACTGCCGCATGCGGCAGTCCTTTTATCGTGTATATGAAAGTTCGTTGTTAAAAGAAAATTCCGTTGTTCGTTGTTGGTTCTTGAAAAGGCGGTTGTTTAAAAAATTGTTTTCTTTTCTAACAACCAAGAACCGCCCCTTCAACAACGAACAACTGACTTTCTCCTCCGCAATTGCTACTGGTGAACAGCATCCTTGTTTTGTCCATCCATTTGGCGGACGAAGCACGTATTGCTTCGCAATACTGCTTTGTCTACAGCCATTGAGTGGACGAAATAAGGATGATGTCCACCTCTTTCTTCACAGAACGAAGATATCCGACATTCCGAAGCAGCCCGTTCTGCTGGCCGTGAATTTGGTACTATTTTCGTTGTTGGTTGTTCGTTCTTATAAGTGCGGTTGTTAAAAAAACTTTTTCCCTAACAACCAAGAACCGAACTTCCAACAACGAACAACTACTCCCATCTGAACGGACAGGAGAACGGGTAGCGACTACCTCTTTCTTCGCAGAACAACAAAACGGTTGCCCGTTATTGGTTTTTTACACCAACAACGAACAACCGTTTTTCTGTCAATCAGTACTTATTTTTTCATAACATCCCACATCGGACGCTGTGTCATTATTGAGCTGACGAGTCCGTCTGATGTTCATAGATATCGACACGGCGGTTTGCTGCCCGTCCCTGATCGGTATCATTGCTTTCTACCGGTTTGGCTTTGCCCAGATAGGATTCCTGCATCTGTGCTGCCGGTACACCACGTTTTTCAGCTTCGGCCTTTACATTTTCCGCCCGCCGCTGCGACAACTCCAGATTGTATTCATCGGTACCGATACTGTCCGTATTGCCTACGACGGCATAGGTACGATCCGGGTTGGTCTTGGCAGCCTTGGCAAACTGATCAATCTTATGCATTTCTTCTGCTTTTGGCGTATCCACATCGAAATCAAAGTGTACGCTGTCTACATACGTTTCCCGTACGGGAGCCGGTGCAGGTGCCGGTGTGGGTTCTACGACGACCGGTGCCGGTTCGACGACCTTTTCTTTCTTCGGTCCGCCAAAGGCCCAGCGCAAGCCGAGGTTCACCTGCCACTTCTTATTAATATCGGCCCCAAAGGTCTTCAATACGTCACCGTACAGATAGGTGCTGTCATTCATCTTCAGGTTCGCCCCGAAACCTGCTTCGAACCACGTATCCTTATGGTTGCCATCATAATGCATATTTTGCGTATCATAATTCAGGTGCATATCTCCGTCACCGGCAAATTCATGATACACATTAGCCTTGAAATAGAAGTCCTTGTCATCGTTAATCTTGCGTCCTACGACAAACCCAGCACGTCCCAACAGGCTGTCGATACTGTCACGGTTCACGTCGACACCACGATCGGTCGTGAAGTCTCCGCCCCGCATATGTCCATAGACAAGCTGGGCCTGTGGTTCGATGAACCATCCATTGTCATGGCGGAACGTCTTGCCCAGTTCATAACTTAGGCTGTAATACCATGTAGAATAATCCAGTGAATCCGGATATGTTCCATACGTATCCATTTCTGCTTTTACTTTCCCGGCCCGCAGGATCCAGTCGTTATAGAAGCCGCTGTCATGATACGTTGTACCGTACAGGCTCAGACCGAGTCCCGTATCATCACTGCTGCCATCAGTGACATCATAGGAGGCTTTGTCATAATCGATAGCCAATCCATACGCCGTATGACCGCTCTTTTTATCGTAGCCAGCCTGATACATCTGATAATTTCCATCATACAGATCCGCATTCATCTTGCCGGCTTTGATCCGGGCCCAGGCACCGGAAACATCTTCGCCGTTGTAGCGCAGGTCACCTAGCCGCTTGCGTAGTGTATCATCCAGCAGGGTGTTGCGCCAGAACCCATAGAGTGAATCCGTTGCTCCCAGAATTCCTTCCGTCGAGGGATTCGGCTTTGCCGCCAGCATTGTCAGATACCAGTTATTTCCTTCCAGATTTTCAATGGTCGGCGTCGTTTCCCATAAACCGCCCGTGTCCAGAGTCTTACCGGCAAAGGTATAGTTGCCCGATTCATCCGTTGCTACCAATAACTGCTTCGGGCCCGTTACGATATTTCCCGTATTCAAGCCTACATCATACACAGTAATATACTGGGTACTACCGGCTTCACCGGTTGTGACGTTGATTTTATCACCATCAGTCTGGCTGGCCAAATCCGTCGCAATATTGAATACACCACCATTACCGGACAGAGTACCTAGATTCAGTGTACGATATGTATTCCGGTTGCCGTCCCAACGCAAATTGACAACGCCGCCATCATACAGCTTCAGTGCGTCTGCGCTCCGGGTATCCACGGTATTCGATTTTACATTGATAGTTGCTGCATTAGCATCCGTATTGACTACGCAATCCGTTCCATTGGTATTGTCATAGACCGGCCGCCACACAGCACCATTGCTGATGCTGACTTCGTTATCACCCGTACCATCACCGTCTATGATATTCCCTTGCAGATAGGATCCGGCCGTGTCCAAAACAAGTTTGTTCACGCCGGCAGAAGTCGCATAAACATCACCAGACAGTATCTTTG
>JALCDF010000068.1 GCA_022641375.1 Megasphaera sp.
GTTAAGGCCGAAACAGTAGAAGCAAAGAAGGTTAAGGCCGAAACAGTAGAAGCAAAGAAGGTTAAGGCCGAAACAGTAGAAGCAAAGAAGGTTAAGGCCGAAACAGTAGAAGCAAAAAAGGTTAAGGCCGAAACAGTAGAAGCAAAGAAGGTTAAGGCCGAAACGGTAGAAGCAAAGAACGTTAAGGCAAAGAATATAACGGCTGATACAGCGACAATTGGTGGTACAGTAACAATTTCTAAAGATGGTATTGATGCTGGAACAACTAAAATCATCAATGTTAATGATGGTAATATTGTAAAGGACTCAAAAGATGCGGTTAATGGTGGTCAGCTTTATTCCGAACAAAAAGCCCGTGAAGATGCAGATACAGCAATCAATACAAAAATCGGTACTACCCAGGATGGCACCTATGTGAAGTCTGCCAATGATATTGGCACTAACCTGGGTGTTCTTGATACACAGGTAACAACGAATGCAACGAATATCCAAAATAATACGACGGCTATTAGCAATGAAGTGACGCACCGTAAAGAAGCTGACCAGACGTTACAGAACAACATCGACAACGAAGCGTCTACGCGTGCTTCAGCTGATAATTCGTTGAGCAAGAGAATCAGCGATATTGATGATCGTAACAAACAAGGTATTGCTGGCGTCGCTGCTTTGGCAGCCCTCCATCCGCTCGATTTCGATCCGGATGCAAAATGGGACTTCGCTGCCGGCTATGGCAACTACCGTGGCGAAAACTCTGCTGCTGTCGGCGCATTCTATCGTCCGAACGAAGACTTCATGCTCTCCGTTGGCGGTACGATTGGTAACGGTGATGAAAACTCCGTTAATGCCGGCCTCACGATTAAACTCGGTGCAGGCTCCAGCCATGTCAACAATTCCAAGACCGCTATGGCCAAAGAAATCAAAGATCTGCGGGCTATCGTAGAAAAACAAGATGCACAGATGCAGAAGATGGCCGCTATGTTCAACGCCTTTACGGGCATGAATGTAATGGATGTAGATCAGACTAAGATGTTCCCGGATGTTCCGGCTAACCACTGGGCTTACCAGGCTGTTCAGGCCATGGCTAATACCGGCCTCATCGAAGGCTATCCGGATGGCGAATTCAAGGGTGATCGTACGTTGACCCGTTATGAATTTGCTCAGGTTGTATACCGTGCGCTCCAGAAAGGCGCTGAAGTAGATGCCCGCCTCATGAAGGAATTCGCACCGGAATTGAAATACTTCCACATTGACACAATCCATAAAGATAAAGCCGGGAATCCGACTGTACAGCGTGTTCGCGTCAATAAATAATGAGTTGACGGATTGCATTCTTGCAATCTTTGCTCACACATAAAGACATAAAGAAACCCGCGTTTGCATGGTATCATATGCAAGCGCGGGTCTTTTCTATGTCCAAATCAGTATATCATTCGTGGCTCCATTCCAATTGGAGATATGTATGGAACCAACCTTTTTTTTGATTGCATAATACCGTGGCATGGGTCATATCGCGGAAGAGCAGGAGTCCTTTCATGCCCAGGCCGTGATTTTTTTCTTTGGTGATGGGCAGGCCATTTCTGTCGAAATGTACTGCACCGTCATACCGGTTTTTAACGACGATATCCAGGACATGATCGTGATTTTTGGCAATAATGATGATTGAACGCTGTCCCTTTGATTGATTTTTGCTGGCATGGATTGCATTTTCAATAAGATTGGATAATACGATGGATAAATCCGCGCTGATAGACATATCCGGTGGAATATCCAGGGAAACGGATACGGGGATACCGGCTTTACGGGCCTTGTTGATATAGCAGGTCAGCGCCGCATTGATGATGGGATTCATACAGAATCGTTCGATTTTCGTCTTGGTAAAGGCCGTGTTGAGCGTATTGATGAATTCCAATGCTTCTTTATTTTTTTGCTGTTGGATGAGTTCTGCCAGGACAGAGAGATGGTGACGATTATTATGACGGAGGACGGACATATGAGTTTGGGAATTTTCCAGTTCCTGCGTGTAGGTATTCATCGATTGCAGCTGTACCAGCAGTGCATAATTTTTCTTATATAAGCGTATTCGTTCCTCTAATTGCAGCAGCCCCGTACGGACGCAAACGCCAATCAGTATTCCCGCGATGCCGAGGCAGAGGGAAGGAAGCACGTATTTTTGCGACAAGGGTGGAATCGTCATGGAAAAAAAGGCTTCATTGATGCAGAGGACGAGCGGCAGGGGGCAAATGAATTTCCACAGATATTCACTGTTCAAGGTATAAAAACGGGAAAATATTTCAGTGAATAATGGATATACGATGGGCAGGCAGATGCAGAACAGAATCAGGTACAGGATAAAATGAATTGGCAGATATAAAAAGAACTCTTCTGCCGGAATCAGCAGCAATAAGATATTGATGGCAATAGAGTGCATACAAATGGTGTAAATGGTCTGCATGCCTAAAATAAAGATATGCTGGGCCAGATAGTGGGGAATGACATAGATATTCAAGAGAAAATAGGGAATCCAGCCGACGGACAGGAAGCCCTTGTAAGACAGCCAGGAAGTCGGTGATACATCCCAATGAATAACGGTAAACCACAAACATGCTGTTTCCACGATATACACGACGCTATACCCTTGATATAGGAAATGTTTCTGGTACGGGGAAATAAAATTCCGAAAGGGAAGCAGCTGGAGATATACTGGCGGCAGGAGCACCAGTGTAAATAAAATGATATGACTGATAGTATCCATTATTTATCCTACCACCTTTCAATAGAATAGAAAACAAGGACAATATTATTTTATCATAAAAAATGAAAAAAGGCTCGTGTTCTTTTACAAATGTTCGCATATCTTGTACAATATATACAGGATATGCAGATGAGGAGGCATTTTGGTGAAATCATATACACACATGACCCCGGCGAGTATTGCCGCGTTACAGGATATCGTAGGAAAAAAATTTGTCTGGACGGACCGTGATAAACTGATTCCCTTCGAAAAGGATGAAGGGGTGGAAACAACGTATTTTCGGTTGCCGGAAGCGGTCGTATTGCCGGCGACGACAGAGGAAGTCGCGGCTATACTGCAACTGGCCAATCGGGAACATTTTGCCGTCGTTCCCCGGGGAGCCGGGACCGGATTGGAATTTGGGGCTGTCGTCAATGAGTACGGCGGCATCGTTCTGAGTACAGAACGCCTGAATCATATTTTAGAAATCAATGAAGACAAGATGTACATGACGGTGGAGCCGGGCGTGATTACGGCGGATATCCAACGGGAAGCTAAATCCCGGGGATTACTGTATGCCGGCGATCCCTGCAGCGGTGACAGCTGCTGTATCGGCGGCAATGCGGCCACGAATGCCGGAGGGAACAGGGCTGTCAAATATGGAACGACCCGCGATCAGATTTATAGTATTGAAGTGGTGACGCCTACTGGGGAAATCGGTTATTTTGGTAGTCGTTTGAAAAAAGTGACGGCTGGATATCCCCTGCAGAATATTATTATCGGGGCAGAGGGAACGCTGGGAATCATTACTAAACTGACCGTACGCCTGTTGCCATTGCCGAAGTATGAAGCGGACTTGTTGGCTGTTTTCCCGACCTTAGAAACGGCCTTGTCGCTGGTTACGGCTCTTCCCAAAGCAGATATTTCCGTGACGTGCCTGGAATGTATGGACAATGCAGTCATTCGTGTCGTGGCGGACTATCTTAAGGAAGCGTTACCGTATACCGATGAAGGAAATTATATGATCATTCATCTGGATGGCCGGAATGAGGATGAGATAGATACAGCCTGTATGGCTGTTGACGAAATTTGTCGTAACCAGGGAGCGCTGGAGGTATTTGTTGCCGATGCCGGCAAAGTGTGGAAAGCCCGCAAGGCATTTACAGAAGCTTCGGCAGCGGAATGTCCCATTGCTGCAATGGAAGATTTCGTCGTACCACCGGATCAATTAGAAGTCTTGATGGAACGATTAGCCGTCATCGGCAGGGATACAGGTGTCCTGTTCCGCGGTGTCAGTCATGCCGGAGATGGCAATTTGCATCTCGATGTGCTGCGCCGGGGATTCACACCAGCCGAAGAAAAAGAGAAGATAGCTGTTTTTGAAGATAAAGCCTGCGCCGTAGTGTATGGGTTGGGCGGCCGTATTTCCGGTGAACATGGCATTGGCCAGAAACGGAAAAAGTTGTTTGCCAAATATACAGATCCGACAGCATATGCATTGATGAAAGCCGTGAAAAAGGCCTTTGATCCCAATATGATATTGAATCCGGGGAAATTATTCGATATAGACTAAGCAGATGGCTAATCGGAATCGGTTGGCCGAAAGGAGAAATTCATGGTTGTACAACGTCCTTGTAATGATTGTCCCCGCCGTTGCGGCGTGATACGGCCCGTCCAGGCAGCCGATGGTCCGGCAGCCGGATATTGCCGTAGTCCGTTGCAGCCGGTGGCAGCCCGGGCTGCGTTACATCTGTGGGAGGAACCGTGTATCAGTGGTACGAAAGGGTCCGGGGCGGTATTTTTTACGGGCTGTAATCTTCGCTGTTGTTTTTGTCAGAATGCGGTTATCAGCAGCGGCAGTACCGGAATTCCGATTACGGTAGAGCGGTTGAAAGAGATATATAATGAACTCATCGATCAGGGAGCTCATAATATCAATCTGGTTACGCCGACACCATATACACAGGCTATCCTGGCGAGTCTGGAGCAGCCGTTGTCCGTGCCGGTAGTTTATAATTGTGGTGGGTATGAATCGTTAGAAACGATAGATGCGTTTGACGGTAAAATACAGATATACCTGCCTGACCTGAAATATATGGATAGTCATATGGCGGCAACCTATAGTAAAGCCGCGGATTATCCTCAGGTGGCGACGGCGGCTATCCTCCATATGTATGATCAGATCGGGCCGTATGAAATGGGAGATGACGGCATTCTCCGCAAAGGAGTCCTGATTCGCCATTTGATTTTACCGGGACATTTGGATAATACCAAACGGGTGATTGACTGGGTAGAAGATCATTTCCTGCCGGGACAGGTCTTGTTCAGCCTGATGCGGCAATATATCCCTTGCGGCCGGGCTGCCGAATATCCGGAAATCAATCGTCCCGTCAGTGATGAAGAATATGGGGAAGCAGAAGAGTATTTGTTTTCCGGGCCTATAGAGGATGGTTTTGTACAAGAAAAAGAAAGTGCCAGTCAGGGGTTTATCCCGGTTTTTGATGGCTGGGGCGTACGATAATGTATGGCAGGCCCAATCTTCGGCGGCTGACACATACCACAAAGGCATGCAGGTTATCTGCATGCCTTTGTGGTATGTGTATGTTACATTTCTTTGACGGGGACCAGGCCTCGGGAAAGAGAAATCGTTCCCGTGCGGGCGATTTCTAATATATCGTAAGGATGGAGTACTTTGATCAATGCATTGACGTGGTCTTCTCTGCCGGTCACCCGCATGATGAGGGACGTCAGATTGACATCTACGATTTTGGCATTGAACAAGGCAGCGATTCCGGCTAATTCTTCACGAGTGCGGGCGGTATCATACCGCACCTTGATCATGGCCAGTTCATAACTGATGAATGGTGATTCGTCGAGATTGACGATTTTGATGACATCGATGAGTTTGGCTAGCTGGCTGATGGTCTGTTTCAATTCCTTATCGCTTTCGATGCTGATGACAATGTTGAAGCGGGTGACATCTGCTTCTTCTGTATAACCGGCAGTGAGAGATTCGATGTTGATGGCTTTGCGGCTGATGAGGCCGGCAATATGAGTCAGGACCCCCGGTTTGTTATCTGATAAAATAGCTAAATGTTGTTGTTTCATCTGGCAACACCTCCTACAATCATATCACTCAGGGCTTTGCCGCCGGGAACGGTGGGATAGACACGTTCGTCTTTTGAGATTCGCACATCAATGAGCGCCGGGCCTTTGTGTGCGAATGCTTCTTGCAGTTTGGACTGTAACTCATCAGGCGCATCGATACGATATCCTTTTACACCCATGGATTCGGCCAGTTTCGGTAAATCTTTTTTTGCATTGAGCCGGCATTGACAGTAGTGGCTGTGATAGAAAAAATTTTGCAATTGGACAATCATGCCCAATGTATCATTATGGAGAACGATGATTTTTACGTCAATATTGTTTTCTGCCAACGTGGAGAATTCCTGGCAGTTCATCATGATACTGCCATCCCCGGTGAATAAAATGACGGGCTTGTCTGGACAAGCGACTTTGGCTCCCATGGCAGCGGGAAGACCAAACCCCATCGTTCCCAAACCACCGGAAGAAATAAAATGGCGGGGGGCGCTGGTCTTGAAAAATTGGGCTGCCCACATCTGGTGTTGCCCGACATCCGTAACGGCAATAGCATCATCACCGCTGAGAGTACAAGCCGTTTCAATCAATTCCTGCGGTGTGATATAGCCGGGACGAGGCGGGGTGGCAAAGGGATGCTGCCGTTTCAGGTCCATGATGTAATTGCGCCAGGTATTATAACGGGTATGGTAATCGACGCCGGCAGCTTTTGCAGCTTTTGCTTTTTTTACAACCAATGGCAGCGACCACCGTAAATCTCCCTTGATACCTAACTCAATATCGACGATTTTGTCTATTTCTACATCATCGATTTCAAAATGGATGATTTGAGCGTTAGGAGCGAACGTAGAAGCTTTGCTTGTCAGGCGTTCATCAAACCGGGCGCCGACGGCAATGAGCAAATCGCATTGGGAAATAGCCATATTGGATGCGTAGGAACCATGCATGCCGCCCATTCCCAAATGGAGCTGGCAGGTATCCGGAATAGCACCTTTACCCATCAGTGTTGTCACTACAGGGATTTCTGTCGTGTTGACGAAATCATACAGGGCTTCCGTCGTTCCCGATGAAATGATGCCGCCGCCTGCCAGGATGACCGGCTTTTTGGCATGTTCCAGATAGGAGATGGCTTTGTCGATATCATATTCCTGCCCTTTTGTCTCGATGGTATAGCCGGGAAGCCGGACGGATTGAGGATATTCATAGTACAGAGTTCCTTCCAGGGCATCCTTGGCAATATCAACTAAGACCGGGCCCGGCCGGCCTGTAGAAGCAATGTAGAAAGCTTCTTTCAGGACACGGGGGATATCCTTGGTGTGTTTTACCAGGTAATTATGTTTCGTAATCGGCGTGGTAATACCGGTTACATCAGCTTCCTGGAAGGAGTCGGTACCAATGAGGCCCGTTTCGACCTGGCCGCTGATAATGATTAAAGGGATGGAGTCCATATTGGCAGTGGCAATACCTGTGACCATGTTACAAATCCCCGGTCCCGAGGTGGCAACACAAACACCAGGTCTGCCCGTTACCCGGGCATATCCGTCAGCAGCGTGGACGGCACCTTGTTC
>JALCDF010000069.1 GCA_022641375.1 Megasphaera sp.
GAGAGACATTGGGGCCGCAGGCCACATTATTGCCAATGAAGATAAGACCGTCGTCCATGACTAAGAAATTAAAATTAGCCATGAAACAGTTGCCGATAAAGGTGTGTTTCCCGTAATTGAATTGGATGGGTCCCTGGAAACGAAACGGGGTTCCGATGCGTCCCAGCATATTCTGGATCAGAGCGGCACGCTGCGGGTCGGATTCATCCAAGGCGTTATACTGCTGGCAGGCAGCATGGGCTGCATGTTTGATCTTTCGCAATTCATCAGCACTGGCGTTAAAAATCTTGCCGGCAAAAATTTTTTCTTCTTCCTTCATGGTATCCCATCCTTTCAACAAATGCACTCATTACGATAAAAGCAGCAAATATCGGGCAGCAAATTATATACTAAAAGGCATCCCATTCGGCCATACGTTCATTCATGCGTTTCTTTTTGGGATGTTCCTTTTTAGGCTCAGCAGGACCAAACGGCATGCGGCCGGCGGCAATTGTCCGTTTATAAAATAAGGTGACAGCCTCTTCTTCCGTGAGTCCCATGTTTTCAAATATAGTCACAGCTTGTTTGCGAAGTGTTTCGTCCATGGTGGTCCTTTCCGGGTTGATCAGCCCATTCATTTCGGATTGATTGACGACAATAGGGGTATCCTGTACAGTCCCATATTTTTGATGGTGTTCTGCTTCTCTGGTGATACCGGACAAAGTAGACATATGCCAGACAGCATACAGCATGGAGCGCAGCAGGACGACGCCTAAAACGGCACCGGTCCCTTCACCGAGGCACATATCGGCGTGGATGGGTACATCATATTCATCGATGCCGCATAGATGCAGGGCGGCGCACATTCCCGGTTCACGGGACAGGTGGGACGGCAGGGCATAGGATTGGACCGGCGGCTGCAGCTGTATAGCACAGGCCAGGGCGACGGCGGTAATAAATCCGTCAATATAAAAAGGTATATGAGCTTCTGCGCAGGCCATCATGGCGCCGCATAAGGCGGCCAGGTCGAACCCGCCGACATAACGCAGCGCGTCGGCAGCAGAATGGATATAGGGGGCATAGCGGTGTAACGCGTCGCGGATGATGCGGCGTTTATGCAGGAGCAGCTTGAAATTCCCCTTGGCCGAACCATAGCCGGTGAGAAATGTACTGTGCCTGGGGGCAATAGCGGTTAACACAGCAGCGGAAGTCGTCGTATTTCCGATGCCCATTTCACCGAAAGACAGAAAATTGTATCCGGCGGCTTTGGCAGCCATAACCCGTTCCTGGCCGATAGAGAAAGCTTTTTTCAGCTCTGTTTCAGTCATAGCCGGTTCAATCATAAAGTTTTTGGTACCTCTGGCGATTTTTCGATCGATGCCGACAGCATCGGCACTGTCGATGCCGACATCGACGACTTCCCAGGGGACAGCATTGACTTGGCAGAAACAGGTCACGGCCGATGTTCCTTCCTCCATGTGCCGGCATTGCATATACGTAATATCGGCAATCTGACTGACGACGCCGGCCCGGACGATACCGTTATCGGCACCGAAGATAATATGTTTGGGATTGAATTTCTTATCGAAGCAGCCCCAGGCGGTGAAGACCTGACGGGCCTGTTTTTCCAGTAATCCCAGACTATCCGGTGGTTTTGCCATGTCATCTATCAATATATTCAGCTTTTCTTGAAAGGTCATATCCAATCACTCCTCTATGGTATTGTACCATATTATACATAGCAGAACGAGATAGAAGAGAGTACGTCATGGAAAGAAGTTTTTCGTGGGTTTCCCTTGAAAATACTATATTTTTATGGCACAATAAGAATAATCGGGGGTGTCCTCATGGCTACAATCAAAGATATTGCAAAAGAAGCTGGTGTGTCTATTGCAACCGTTTCTATTGTTTTAAATGGAAAAGGAAGGGAACGTAAGATTTCCCAGGAAACACAAGACCGTATCCATCAAATCGCCAGTAAATTAAACTATGTTCCAAACCAGTCTGCCAAGAAACTTCGGGCAGCACAAAAAGATAGTTATGCTATCGCTTTCTTTTGGGCCACTGACTTTCGTATCAACTATTTGGCTCGTATTACCTTAGGGATACAAAAGGAAATCATGCTGCAAAAAAAATCGGTACATCTTACGGTAGTCCCGTATGAAGTAGATCAATTGCAGCAGCAGCTGAAATTAGCACAAAATGAATTTTTTAACGGTATCATTATTGCCAATATGTCTAATACGGACATGAAGTACCTTAATAGTATACATATGCCGTGTCCGGTCGTTTTATTTAACCGGGAATCGCCGAAATACAGCAGCGTTACCATGGATAACTATGCGATAGGCTGTAATGTAGCCCGGCATTTTCTGTCTAAAGGTATTTATGATGCCGGCGTACTCACGCATGATACGACGTTTCCTATCATGCGTACATGGATGAACGGCTTTTTGGATACCTTTGCCGCAGCGAGACATCCGATATCGGAAGATCGTATTGTGTTGTGCAGTACCTCTTCGGAGAGTGCCATTGAGGTAACCAAACAGCTGTATGAACAGAACAGATTGCCCAAAGCGATGTTTTGTGAATCCGACGTATTGGCACATGGTATGCTCTATGCCTGTCATCAGTTACATGTAGCCATTCCGGAAGACGTAGAAGTATTCACTATCGGTATTAATATGGCTGAATTGAACGATTATGCGATACCGTCGTTATCACGTATCGATATCCCCATGGGGGAAATCGGTGAACAGTGCATGCGTCTGATCGTGGATTTGATTGAAAAAAAGAAGAAAAATCCATCCGTTGTTTTTGTGGACGGCATGAAAATCATTGGTGATTCATCGCCGCAGGCTGATCAGCCGGAATAAGATGTATTGGTTTGTCCGGCAGATATCGTAAAAGCCGGGTAAAAAATAATTTATTTGGCAAGTATGCAGAAATCATGGTATAATTAGCACGTTATGGGGGAGTATGGGTTCTGGTGTGCCCTCTGGTCTTCAAAACCAGTTTGAGGAGTTAGTAGCTTCTTAGGTAGGTTCGATTCCTACACTTTCCCGCCAAATATAATACTGCCGCACGGGGAGACCCGTACGGCAGTTTTTTGTTATTTTGAAATCATGTTGGCAGAAGCATATCCTGTAGTGCCGACATAATCGCCTTCTAAAATTTTTACGGCGACAAATCCCCGCTCGTCCGTTTCGCTGGTAACGGCAATGCGGACCGGTGCGGCAAAAATGATGATTTTTCCGGCTCGTACCATCACGCGGATCTTATACATGTTCTGGTCCTGGGCGGCTTGCAAAAAATCCGCGATGTCATCCGGATCCAGGATGACGTAGGTACCGCGAACCATGATATAGGTTGCGTCTGGGTCGAAGACGGTTCCGGCAGCGACGGGATGTTCTTGTTTCGGCGCTTCCGTAGCCGAATATTTAGAAAAATCAACGATATTTTGGTGTAACGTTGTATAGCGGTGCATATAATATACAGTCAGGACGATACACAGGATCAGGAAGGGAATAAAACCCATGCGGGTATACTGAATGATGCGTGCGTATTTTCCGGGAGGTTCTTCTTCATCCGGCGTGTCCGGAGGTTCTTCGATTGGCGGCGGTGGCGGCGGTGGTGATTGCAGCGCACCGGTCATGATGGCCGATAAGGGAATGCCGTAATTACTGACGGGATAATTATTTTCCAGCCAGTCGATGCCGCAGGCACAGGCCATGGCCCGGCTGAGGGTACTGTCCAAATCGACGGGTATCTTCATATAATGCAGGATGGTGACCAGAGAATCATTTCCCAAATCGGCAAGATATGTCGATGCCAGGAATTTCAAATCACGGACATACGTATCATCCATATGGAATGGGGTACGGGTCGCTTCGTAGCTGGCTTTGATCGATACGAAAAGCACTTCCGAACGATATGCGGACAGCACTTCGCCCTTTAACAGCGGCGCGATTTCAACATCCCATAAATCCGCGAAGGAGGGACTCTGGCTGACCATAGCCGGCGTAATCTTGCGAGCTGTAAATTCCGCAGCCGGCGGTTTTGCATAATAGGAAACGCCATGAACATTGCCATTACAGATCCAGGCCAGAGAGATACAGCATATGCTATTCAGGTTGTCATTGGCCAGATCAGCGGCAATCGTAATCGAAGTGCCGGGCTTACGCTGCGCCAGTGATGTCAATACGTCTTTTGTCAGGTCCTCATTCATATCGTGTATCCTTTCAGTCATCTCTGTGGTCCCTATACATATTCTACAATATAGAAAAAAGGGGTGCAATGAAAATCGGCAAATTGCTTCTTTTCCTGCATCCCTTTCTCAGGGGGGCTGTTTTATTTATGATGTTTGTAATACGGATGAAATGTACGCGGAGTATGATGCTGTGGGACATGTCTGAGCTTGAAATAATTGTGTTTGACAGTCTTGTTCTTTTCATCGGTATAGGTGTTGACTTCAAACAAATGGAGCGATTCAATGAAGGGTACGAATTTTTTAAAGCCAAAATTACGTACATCGAAATCAGAGAATTGCTTGTTCAGCAAATTGCCCAGGGTGCCAGAGAAAATCCAACCGTTATCATCAGAATTTTCTTCGGTCAGTTTAATCAGAGCCTGCTTAATCGTGGTAAAATCCTTGCCCGATGTGCTTTCCGGTGCGAAGGGACGGCGGATCGTTTGATTAGCGGCTGCCGGGATAGCGGTACTATCCGTTTTGGTGGGGATGTCCTGGAGCAGGTCCGGTTCACTTTCAGGGGTATCGGTTTCTTCAGCTTCTTCTAAGAGAACATCTAAATAAAGGAATTTGTTGCACGCCGAAATAAAAGAACGCGGCGTTTTACTTTCGCCCATGCCTAATACGTACTTTTGCGATTCCCGCAGGCGTGAAGCCAGCCGGGTAAAATCGCTGTCTGAGGATACAATGCAGAATCCGTCCAGATTACTTTGGTATAATAAATCCATCGTATCAATAATCAGAGCGGAATCCGATGAGTTCTTGCGGATGGTATTGCTGTACTGCTGTACAGGCTGAATGGCATTATCTAAGATAGTGTCACGCCACGAAGCCATCTGCGGTGTGGTCCAGTTGCCGTAGATTCGTTTATAGATGACATCCCCGAGATTATTTGCTTCGGAAAGGATGACTTCAATATATTTGCTGGAAATGTTTTCAGCATCGATGACTACGGCCAGTTTCATTTCGTGATCCATGTTTTTTGCCTCCTGTTCCCTATTCTATCATCTGACAAAAGAAAATGCCAGTTTAACAAGAACAGAAATCCGGGACACACCCTGAAAGTAGAAAAAGATAACAACCAACAACCAACAACCAACAACCCAATTTTATTATGCTGCAGCACAGCATACCTTGTTTTTCGGACTATATATGTTTTGAGGCCATGTTGTATAATAAAACAATACGAGACATAAAGGGGGATGGCGTATGACCGGTGTGCAGGAAAGTGTATTTCTTCTGGTCCTTTTTATTGCGAATACAGTACAGGCGGTGACCGGATTTGCCGGTACGCTGCTGGCGATGCCGCCATCGATTCTTCTTATCGGTCCGGACCGGGCTAAAGTCATATTGAATATCATGGGATTTTTTTCGAGTATATTTATCGGCTTTTATTCCTATCGGGATATCGATTGGAAACAACTGGTCAAAATCCTTGCCTTTATGGGGATTGGCATGGTCGGCGGTATTTATATATACATGCTATGTCCCTTGTCTTTTTTGTTACCTTTTTACGGGGCCTTTATTGTCGGGGTAGGATTAAAAAATTTCTTCTTTCCTTCTGACGGCGGCCTGTCCCGCTACCTGTCATACGGCATCCTTTTGGGAGCCGGTATCATGCACGGCATGTTCGTATCGGGCGGCGCGCTTCTCGTCTTTTATGCCACGGCTACGTTTAAAGATAAAAAAGTGTTCCGGGCGACCCTGTCGGCGGTATGGCTGGTCTTAAGCATATTCCTGATGGGAAAAGATTATGTGAGTGGGTTTTATGACCAGCAGGTCCTGATACTGACGGCGCTGAGCATACTCCCTTTGATTGCTGCCACCTATGCAGGAAATCGCATTCATGATAAAATAAGCCAGGTCGTATTTATCAAAATATCCTATCTGTTGCTTATTGTATCAGGAATATTTCTACTCCTGTAGGAGGCAAGCCTATGGCGATGCTGTTAAAAGACTTATACAAGGATATCAATCATGAAGATATGAAGCTGGTTGCCGGGGCAGCCGGCATGAATCGGAGCATACGCTGGATGCATATGGTGGAAGGCTTGGAAATATCGTCCTTTCTCCGGGGGGAAGAAATCGCCTTCATTACGGGTATTGCCATGAGGCAGGCACAGACAGAGACGCTGCTGCAGTTGTTGCGCAGCATTTATGAACATGGCGGCTCAGCTGTGGTCATCAACATCGGGATGTATATCAAAGAGATTCCGCAGGAAGCCATCGACTTTTGCAACCAGACGGCCATGCCGCTCTTCGAAGTGCCGTGGAGCGTACACATGGCGGAAATCATGCATGTATTCGCACAGAAAATAACCGAGGACGAACAATGCAGCGTAGAGCTGAAAAGCGCATTGAAATATGCATTATATACACCTCTTGCGACGGATACCTATATACCGGTGTTTGAACAGAACGGATTCCCGGCGCAGGGAGAATACCGGCTGGCCGTGATACGATATGAAACGGAACGGCCTTTAGCGGCGGATGAACAAGCAAGTGTCCTGGAAAAAATAAGCAGGCAAAGTGAAACGGCACTGGACAGACGATATGCCTGCCGGTTGTTCCCACTGGATGGGAATATCATCCTGTTGGCGGCAGCCTGGCCGGAGGATTGTATTCGGGCGGTGCTGGAAGCGGCGGTTGCCAGGATCCAGGCCGATTTATCCGATATACGTCTGTATGTCAG
>JALCDF010000070.1 GCA_022641375.1 Megasphaera sp.
ATACCGCACAGGGATATCCCCTGTATGATACGGCACAGAATCAACGATGCAAGGGATGGAACAAAGGCGGTTGCCAGCGTACTGATGCCGAAGACAATCAGGGATAAGGAGAAAATACGCTTGCGCCCGTAGATGTCGGATACTTTCCCCATGGGCAGCAGCATGGCAGCTGACGCAATCAGAAAGGAAGTTACGACCCAGCTCATCCGGTCCGGCAGTACGCCGAACTCTGCCGACATGATGGGAATGGCAATATTCAGTGAAGTAGATAAAAAAGGCCCGATAAAACTTACCAGGCAGATAGAATAGAAAATTCGTTTTTCCGTAGACATGAAGACACCTGCCTTATGCTTAATACTTTTATTATAGCAAATTTACAGCCTAAAGTGGCGTGAAATGTAAAAAAACAGAATGTATACTTGACAAGTAGAAATTTAAAGGATACTATATTCGTAGACATTATACCAACCAATGCGATGATCAAAACAAGTACTCGTATGCATGCTGTACAGAGAGTGCGGGCCATCGGCTGCAAGCCCGCATCGCCGCAACATACGCTGGAATGCCTTTGGGAGCAGGACTGCTGAATTCATAAGTACACAGTTCCGTATAACCTGCGTTATGGGTTTCGAGATACGGCATGGTATGCCGTAAACAGAGTGGAACCACGGGCCATCGTCTCTGCATAGGAGACGGTGGTTATTTTTATGGAAAGATGTATCTTGGCAAGGCGGAACCCGGCGATGACTGTCTGGAAAAGACACCAAATGAGTATGGTTACAGGCGCGGTATAGTGGACAGGATATATTAAAGGGGGAGTGCAGCTCATGATTAAGTTTTTGGATATCAGCAAGACCTTCACCGTCAAAAATGAAACGGTCCGGGCATTGCAGCACGTATCGCTGACAATCCATGACGGGGATATGTTCGGTGTCATCGGATTCAGCGGCGCCGGGAAATCAACATTGCTGCGCATGGTCAATGCGCTGGAGATACCGACGGAAGGCCATGTGGAAATCGACGGGCGGAATGTGGATACACTGCCGCACCGGGAACTCCGCGATGTGCGCAAAAAAATCGGCATGGTATTCCAGCAATTTGAATTGCTGAATTCCCGTACCGTGTATGATAACGTAGCGATTCCATTGCGGCTGAATCATACGGAAAGGACACAGATGCGGCGGACGGTTACCAAACTGCTGGAATTTGTCAATCTGGCCGATAAAGCCGATGCCTATCCGAATCAGCTTTCCGGCGGACAGAAACAGCGCGTCGGCATTGCCAGGGCCTTAGCGACCAATCCGTCCATTCTTCTCTGTGATGAAGCGACCAGTGCGCTGGATCCGGAGACGACGGAACAAATCCTGCAATTATTGGAACGAATCAACCGGGAACTGAATATTACCATCCTCATTGTCACGCATGAAATCCAGGTCATTCAGCGGTTGTGCAATCGTGTCGCCGTGATGGAACACGGCCGTGTCGTGGAAAGCGGTTCGGTACTGGACGTATTCAGCAACCCGCAGCAGGCAATGACCAGGCGGTTTGTCCAGACCGTTATTCCCGATACGATTCCCGGCAGTGTCGCAGCGGGGTTACGGGAAGAAACACGGAATTACAAACTGATCAAATTACGGTTCCTGGGAAAAAATGCGACGGAAAATGTATTATATCATATCAATACGACCTATGAAGTGGAGACCGGCGTGCTGTTTGCGACGGTTTGTGAATTGCAGCATACGGTGTTAGGTATTTTTATTATCAAGATGACCGGGAGCGAAGAAGAAATGCAACGCGTCCTGGCGTATATCGATTCGTTGGAATTACAATGGCAGGAGGTCCATATAGCATGATAGAGTTAGGTGTGCCGTATTCACAAATTGTCCTGGCGGCAGAACAAACGATATATATGGTTTTTGTATCCCTGGTCATAGGAACGATATTGGCGCTGGTCATGTCGGTCCTGTTGGTACTGACCAATTCGGATGGCATATTGAAGAATAGATATGTTTTTACGGTGCTGAATACGGTCGTCAACATCATTCGCAGCATCCCATTCATTATCCTGATGGTATTCATCCTTCCATTGACGAAGTGGATTGTCGGCACCCGCGTCGGGACGACGGCGGCGTTGGTACCGCTGGTCATTTTTATTACACCGTACCTGACGCGGCTTTTTGAAAATTCTATCCTCGATGTGAGCAAGGGCATTATCGAAGCGGCCCAATCGATGGGGGCGTCGTATATAGAAATCGTCTGGTATTTCCTGCTGCCGGAAGCCAAAGGCTCCCTTATCCTGTCGGTGACGACCGGCACGATCGGGCTGATCGGTGCTACGGCTATGGCCGGGGCTATCGGGGCCGGCGGTGTCGGTGATTTGGCACTGACGTATGGCTATGAACGGCTGAACACGCCGCTGATGTTGTTTACCGTCGTCGTCCTGGTCATTTTCGTCCAGATTATTCAGACGATAGGAAATCATTTTGCATATAAACTGAGGAATCATTAGTGTATACGCTCCGGTTACAATAGAGCGTATCATATCATTATTTAAAAGGGGATGTCAGTAATGAAATGGAACAAATGGGAAAAATTAGGTATCTTGGTGTTAACCGTAGTCATGGGGGTCGTGGTATTGGCGGGCTGCGGCAGCAATGACGGAAGTACGCAGACCAAAAAAGAATTAACGTACAGCAAATCACAGGGGCCGTATTCTGAATTATTTGAACAAGGGGTCAAACCGATTTTGGAAAAGCAGGGGTATACGGTTACCGGCAAAGATATGTCTGACCTGCTGCAGGCCGATGTAGCACTGAACGAAGGAGAAGTTGATTTTAACGTCGAACAGCATACGGCGTATATGGATAATTTCAATACGAAACAAAATGGGCACTTGGTCGCATTGACGCCTATCCCGACGGTACCGGCGGGGATATATGCCGGGGCTAAGCAGGAGCTGAGCCAGGTCGCCGACGGCGATTCCGTCGCCATACCGAACGATGCCGCCAATACGGCCCGGGCGTACGCATTGTTGCAAAAAGCAGGTTTCATCAAATTGAATCCGGATAAAGACCTGTCTACGGTAACGCAGCAGGATATTGTGGACAATCCCCATCATTTGCAATTCACGGAAATGAAATCTTTGAATATTCCGGCTGTCCGTAGTGATTTCGCCTATATCGTCATTACCGGATCTGTCGTATACAATGCCAAAATCGATCCGTCTACAGCGCTGATAAAAGAAGATATCCTGCCGCATCTGCTGTTGCAGCTCGTCGTCGAAGATAAGAATAAAGATGCCCAATGGGCTAAAGACATCGTTGCCGCATATCATTCCGATGAATTCAGGCACTATTTGGAAAACCATAACAATGGCTTGTGGTTTGTGCCTGAAAATAAATAAGAAGCATGTCATAAAAACCAGGTGCATGTAACCTGGCATTGCAAAAAAAATCGACTCCAAAAAAATTGGAGCCGATTTTTACGCATATCGTGAAAATCCTCTTATTTCATGCTGTCATATATTTTTTCCAGATTCGTACTCATTACGTCCAGATAGGTCTTGTCTCCGTCCGAGCTTTCCAAGGTGTCCAGATTTTCCAAAGAGGTACCGGATTCATTGGCCAGGGTTTGGGCTACTTTGGGGCTTTCCATATTTTCCAGGAAGATGACTTTGATTTGGTTGGCTTTACAGAACGCAGACAGTTCCGTCAGATTATGAGCACTGGGTTCGCCGGAGGCGAATACATTGGTCAGGCTTTTCTGCGTCAGGCCGAAGTCCCGGGCCATATAGCCAAAGGCGGCATGGCCGATGACAAAGGATTTTTGTGGCACGGCGGCAAACCGTTCGGTGTACGTCTTTGTCAGTGTGTCGGTTTTCGTTGCAAAATCGGTATATCGTTGTTCATAATAAGAAGCATTGTCCGGATCTGCCTTTTTAAAAGCGTCGCAGATATTGCGGGCTTCGATTTTAGCATTGGGCAGGCTCAGCCATACGTGGGGATCCACCGCATCTGCCGATGTGTTGTGCGGCGAAGGTACGTGGATGGGGTCCGTGCCGTCCGAGGCAGTGACGACGAGGATATCTTTATTGGCCGCACTGTTCAAGGCTTTGTCAGACCAGGATTGTTCCAGTCCCAGTCCGTTCATGATGAATACTTTCGCTGTTCCCAGTGAGGCCAGATCGGATGCCGTAGGCTGGAAATTATGAGGTTCTTCGCCATCAGGGATAATCGTATGAATAGTGACTTTATCGCCGCCGATATCACGGGCCAGTTCTTCCATGGCGTAGAAAGAGACGACGACGGGTAGTTTACCATCTGATGCAGCTTTTGTCGTTTCAGTAGCGGGACTGCCGCAGCCGGAAATGACAAGAATGATACAAGCTGTTATAATAAAAAATATGCGTTTCATAGCAACAACCTTTCTGAAAAATATAGATAATTACACTTACAACTATATTATAATATAGTTGTCAATAAAGGAGTATCTTCCATGATTACACTTCAACATGTTTATTATGCATACGAGGCAGGCAGTCCCTATTTACTGAAGGATTTGAACCTCGATATCCATGATGGGGATTATATTTCTATTGTTGGTGAAAACGGCTCCGGCAAGAGCACGTTTGTGAAATTACTGCTGGGGTTGTTCAAGCCGTCCAAGGGGAAGTTAATCAATGATTTTAAACGCGTATCCTATGTGCCACAGCGGTTCGAAACGCTGAACAGCCAGTTTCCCATTACGGTTTGGGAAGTCATGGATTGTTATCGGCGGGTCATCCATATCAAGGACAAGAAACAGATTACGAAATTCCTTCAGTTTGTAGGGATGGAACAGCACGTCGACGACCTGATCGGCAATCTGTCAGGCGGGCAGTGCCAAAAGGTTTTTATTGCCCGGGCCCTCATGGCGCATCCGGATTTGCTGATCCTCGATGAACCGTCAACAGGCATCGATGTGAAGAGTCAGGCGGAATTGTATCCGTTCCTGAAGGTGCTCAATGAAAAGCACGGCATTACTGTCGTTACGGTAGAACATAATCTGCGGGCAGCTATGCGCAATTCAAAATATATGTATCATGTGGCGAAAGGCAGCGGTCATCTGTGTTCGCCGCAAGAATACATTCGTGAATATGTTTCGGAAAATACGGGGAGTGAATCGTATGTTTGAGTATGCTTTTATGCAAAACGCGTTTATTGTGGCCCTGCTCATTTCCCTGGTGTGTCCGCTCATCGGCATGTTTCTCGTCCTGCGGCGGTATTCCATGATTGGCGATGCTTTGTCGCATGCCTCATTGGCCGGCGTAGCTGTCGGTTTGCTGTTGGATATGAACCCTATCCTCAGTGCGTTCTGCCTGACTTCTTTTTTCGGGGTACTCATCGAAGTATTGCGAAATAAGTTCCGCCGGTATGCCGAACTTATCCTGGTCATCGTATTGTCCCTGTCTGTGGGCATTGCCATTACCATCATCAGTGCCGGGCTGGTTCATACCAATGTGGAATCGTTCCTTTTCGGCAGCATTTTGACGGTATCGCAGAGCGATGTGTGGTCCGTCGTCCTGCTCAGTGTCGTATCCATCGGCACGATTGTCTGGCTCTATCCGCAGCTGGTGATGCTGACCTTCGATGAAGACGGGGCGAAAATAGCCGGGGTAAAAAGTAAAATCATTAATTATATCTTTGCCGTCCTCGTCGCGGCGACGATCTCGGTGTCTATCCGCATCGTCGGTATTTTGGTCATCAGTTCCCTGATTGCCTTGCCGGTAGCGACGGCGTTGCAACTTCAGAAGGGATTCCGGACGACGATGGAGTTTTCTGTCTTGTTCAGTTTTATTGATATCGTTGCCGGTTTGTTTATTTCGTACTGGATCAATGCGGCCCCCGGCGGAGTAACGGCAATCCTTTCGGTCGTACTGCTGATGGTAGTCATCGCCTGCAAAGAACTTCGTCAGGCTGTAGCCGGTCATCAGTAAATAGAACGATAAAAATAATGCCGGCCTTAAAAAAGAGTTGCTGAAGGACGGCGTATGATATGGTACAATATATAAAAATGATGCAATGCGTATGCATATATCAATAGTATTGGAGCAGGGAGGCATGTATGATGATGACAAAACAATGGATGAAACGGATCATAGAACAGCGTATGACCGAACATGTTGACGTATCCGTATATGTTCGTCCGTTAGATTGGGAAGAACCGTTTATCTATCAGGACCGCCTGATGCAGGCGGCCAGCCTGATCAAAGTCCCGATCATGATTACGGCATTTTCTCAGGAATGGCGGGAAAAGCTTCATTTTTCAGATATATATACGGTACAGGATGCCGTTGAAGGCGGTTCGTTTTATACATTGCCGGCGGGACAGGATGTATCTGTGTATGATCTGGTATTCCATATGATTGTGGAAAGTGATAATACGTGTGCCAATATGCTGATAGATATATTGGGTATGGATGCCATCAATGAAACGATACAGATGCTCAGCCTGGAACATACTGTCCTGCGTCGTAAAATGATGGATTTCGCCGCGGCCCGGCAGGGCAGGGAAAACACGACCAGCGTTTCGGAAATGGGACGTTTGTTTGGCCTGCTGGCATCGGGACAATGTTTGGAAAGCCGGCGAGATGAAGCGATGCGGCTCATTTTGTCGCAACAGGAAGATAACTGTATCTTGCCGGCGCAGATTCCCAACAATGTCCGTGTCGAACATAAGAC
>JALCDF010000071.1 GCA_022641375.1 Megasphaera sp.
CAGCGGGCTGGTTACTTTCAGCTGATAATTTTTCGGAATATGCATCGCTTCGGATATCTCCGCTGCTGTGGCCAATCGTTTGGTAATGGCCAGGAACAAGACGGTCCGTATTGCATAATCAGTCGTTATGTTGAATTGCATAGAACACCTCCAATCTGAACGGATATCGTCGTTTCACTTTGGCTAAATACCTCACTTTCGATACCGAAAACTGTATTTTAAAGTATACTTTAAAATACAACTTATTTTTTCTTTTAATCCGCTGTACTAAGCCATTTGTCTCTGTGGTACTCGTTCTAAAAATATACCCTTTAAAGGACGGTTTAGTGAAAAAACGGCCACTTATAAAAATACATAATGATAATATTATACGTATATTTTTATTATGTATTCATAGAGAAGGGCGTTGGTTCTTCTTATAAGAGCGGTTGTTAAAAGAAAAGTTGGTTGTTCGTTCTTGGAAGAGCAGTTGTTAAAAAATAAATTGTTGCTTTTAAGAACCAAGAACCGACCTTCTCAACAACCAACAACCGCACTTCTAACAACTACTTCCCTTTGAACGGACAGGAGAATGGGTTGCGGCTTCCTCAATACAAAAAAAGATGGATATGTATCACTCCATCTTTTATCGCATATATCATATTATATTGTAGTTCGTACAGGACCGTCCCTTATAATAAGGCGACGAGGCCGTCGATATCTTCTTGTGTGGAGGCCCAGCTGGTGACGAAGCGTACGGTCAGGGTGCCGTCACCGTTATCGAAGGTGACTTCGTACATGACTTTTTCTGCCAGTTTATCTGCCAGTTCTTTGGTGACGATCGGGAAAATCTGATTGGATTGCGGCTGATAATGGAATTTGAATCCTTTTGCCGCCATCCTGGATGCTAAATCGAGGGCCAGTGTATTGGCATGTTTCCCCAATTGTTCATAGAGGCCGTCTTTCAGGAGCGGTCCGAACTGCATACCAATCAGCATGCCCTTGGCAAAGAGTGCGCCGTTCTGCCGCATGACATACCGAAAATTGGGTTTCAGGGCATCGTTGACGATGACCAGGAGTTCTCCGAAGAGCGCACCGCATTTAGTGCCGCCAATATAAAAGGCATCGGCAAGGGCCGCATAATCGGCAAAGGTCATGCCGCAGTCTGCTGAGGCCATGGCCATAGCCATCCGTGCGCCGTCAATATAGAGGTACAAGCCGTGTTTGTCACAGCAGGCCCGCAAGGCCTGGATTTCTGCCTTGGAGTAGATGGTGCCGACTTCTGTCGTATTGGAAATATAGACGACTTTCGGCAGTACCATCTGGTCGAAGTTATGAAAAGCCACTACATGGTCCACTTGTTCCGGCAGGATTTTGCCATCTGCCGAGGGAACCAGGATGCATTTATGTCCCGTAGCTTCGATCGCACCGGTTTCATGGACACCGATATGAGATGATTCGGCAGCGATGACAGCTTCATAGGGCCGCAGGAATGCCGACAAGCAGACTTTATTGGTCTGCGTGCCGCCGGAGAAATAAAATACGTCTGCCGTCGGACACTGGATGAGTTCCCGGACCTGGGCCGTCGTATCCTGGCAAAAGGTATCATTGCAATAGCTGTTGCTCAAGGTCATATTATGGTCGACCAATGCTTGTAATATCTTGGGATGGGCTCCCAAACCGTAATCATTTTTCAAAAATATCATCGTATTTCCCTCCTGCTGAGATGACGGAATACCAAATATACGCAGACAGCTGCCGCTATGCCTACTATGGCACCGCCGATGATATCCGTCGGATAATGGACGCCTACATACACCCGGGAAAGTCCCATGGAAACAGCGAACAAAAAGGTACCTACGGTAATCAGCAGGCGCCGGCAAACCATCGAAAGGCCGGCTGCCGCGGCAAAGACAATAGCGCTGTGATTTGACGGAAACGATGCAGACGCGCTATGGGTAATCACCGTATGAAGAGGATATACCAGGAACGGCCTCATACGGAACCACAGGTGACCAATCACCCCGTTTATCAGTAACGCCAGCAACACCGATACGACCACTACGATGACCGCAGTGCGGCAACGGTTACGGTCTGCCTGGGAGCCGCGATTAAACCACGCGGCCAGCAGCCATACCCCCAATAGGAGAACGCCGTAGCGGGTAAATACACCGACAAGCCAATCAAACGATGTCAATTGACCGGCTAAGCTGTTCAATCCAACCAATCCATCATAATCTAAATACTGTATCATTTCATGTATCATGCTTCAGGCCTCATTATTTACACAAATTTTACAAACCATATGCACTATTATACATGTTTGATACTTTTTTTCAACATTAGATTCAATGGGCAGGCATTTTATTTCAAGAATCCCTGGATGATCATGGCTTCCGCTTCTTCGGCAGTCAGGCCCAGTGTCATGAGCTTGGTCAGCTGTTCGCCGGCAATCTTGCCGATAGCGGCTTCATGGATGAGGGCGGCATCGGTATTATTGGCCGTCAATTCAGGAATTGCCGATATCTTGGCATCATCCATAATGATGGAATCACAGGACGAATGACCATGGCAGCGGGCATTCCCGACGATTTTAGCACGGAATACCTGATGCGATTTTTCTCTGGCAACGGCACGGGAAATAACATTGGCCGACGAATCATCGCCGTTCAGCCGTACTTCAAAACCGCTTTCGCATTCCTGTTGTTTGTACGTCATTAATTTTTCATGGACGATAAAGGTAGCATCGGCAGCAACATCGGCTTCGGTCCAGCGTTTGGTCTGGTCGATGCCTTTGATCTGGGTCGTTTCCATTTCCATATAGCTGCCTTCGGCCATATGGACGATGGTCTGCGGATTCATGATGCGCTGGCCGCTGCCGTCGCCTTCGCCGTAATGTTTTTCGATATATTTCACGTGCGCGTTCTTTTCGATATGGAAGGTATGGATGCCATCATGCTGTTCACCGACAGCATCGCCGCAATGGATACCACAGCCGGCGACAATGACGACATCGGCACCTTCGCCGACGTAGAAATCGTTATATACCATATCTTTCAGGCCGGCCTGACTCAGGATGACCGGGATGTGAACTGCTTCGTGTTGTGTTTCCGGTTTGATATAGATATTGATGCCCGGACGATCTTTCTGCGGTTCGATTTCAATATGTGCTGTCGAAGCCCGACCGACGGCTTTGCCATTGGAACGGATATTATAGGCTCCTTCCGGGATGCCGTGCAAGTCGGCAATAACTTCTAATAAGTGTTTCTGATATGCATCCATCAGTCTTCCTCCTTAAAAAATTTGCAACTGTTCGTTACATCCAACAGTTCAGGAATCACATCGTTCTTATTCCCCACCTTGCGGATTTCCCCATTGGCGATCAATATGATTTCATCGGCAATGTTCAGGATCCGTTCCTGATGAGAAATAATAAGAATAGACTGTTTCTTTTCATGCATATGTTCAAACAGATGTATCAATTTATGGAAACTCCACAAATCGATGCCGGCTTCCGGTTCATCGAAGATAGCCAGCCGTGTATTGTGACGGGCCGCAATCGTCGCGATTTCGATACGTTTCAGTTCGCCGCCGGACAAGGATCCGTCGACATCGCGATTGATGTAATCTTCGGCACACAGGCCCACTTCCGACAAATACTGACAGACGATGCATTTATCGATTTTTTTATTGCCGGCTGCCAGGGAAAGCAAATCCTGGACGGTGATTCCCTTGAATTTGACCGGCTGCTGAAAAGCATAGCTGATGCCCATCTTAGCCCGTTCGGTAATGCTCATATTGGTGATATCCTTGCCGTTGAACAGGATCTGCCCTTCGGTAGGCTGTTCGATACCGGCAATCAATTTGGCCAATGTGGATTTACCACCGCCGTTCGGCCCGGTAATGACGACAAATTTCTGATCGTCGAATTTCAAATTAATATTTTTTATGATTGTTTTACTGCTGGCCGCTGCACCTTGTCCATCGGTAACGGTAAACGATACGTGCCGCAATTCTAACATATATTCCACTCCCTTACACTAGTTGATTTACCTATTATTATACAGAGAATCACAGCCCCTTGCAAGGCGATTGCCCGGCGGATTCTGTATGGTTTACTATCTAAATCAGCGAAAGAAAATATTGGCGATAATACTAAGGATAATACTTAAAATAATGCAGGTCGCAATGGGGAAATAGACCGTCGTATTGCCGCTGGTCCATTTGAAATCGCCCGGCAATTTCCCGAAATCAATGTACCGGCCGCCTACATACAACACAATTCCCGTGATGATGAGGATAACGCCTAATATAATCAATATTTTACCAATGTGATCAACCATGCGGCCATCTCCTTTAAAAAAGAAACCGCCTATAATAAAAACGGTTTCTTTTTGTGAATCAACTTAAATTTTATTGTATCAAGACTCTTTTTTTCTGTCCCAGACCGGTCAGGTACAATGTCGCTTCGATAGGCGTCATCGTATCGGTATTAGTCGTATATTGTTGTGCGGAAATAAGGCTGCCCGACGTATCGTATATTTCTTCCTGGAGATTCATGCGAAACATATGGTGGGCATCTTTTATCTTCTCACCGCCGAAACGGCGCATCAGGATGTATTGACAACCGTTTTTCCTGGCTTCTTCACATACTTGCGCCAGAGAACGGGTATCATCTTTGCTGAATACGAGGCCGTGCCAATAGTCACGAAGATAATCATTAGACGCCGATTCCATGTATTTTTCATCGGCGGCCAATTCTTCATCCAAATCGAATTCCGGGGCCACGACGAACAGATTTACCGTCCGTACAGCATCGGTCCGCTGAATGAGGCTTTGCCCCAGTTCTGCTTCATACGCTTCCTTGGTATCATAATAGTTGCGCAGGGCCGAATCGGTATATACGATCATCTTATGCTGGAAATGATTCAAATTTGAATTTTCCTGCCATTTTGTTTCCCGGTCAAACTGTTCGTACGAACCGGAAACAGCCTGTACCATGTTAGGTACGGGATCACCGGCAATAATGACCCGGTCCAGATGAATGGCATCGCCATAGGCGGCGTTATAGGCAGCGTTCCCTACTGCCGGCGCACCGAACGTCACGACATATACATTTTTCTTCTGCTGATCCGCCATATGGCTGCCCAGCAATGTCGCTACGGCACCGCCCAGGCTATGTCCCGTAAAGATAATCGCCTGATTCTGGCGGTTATCCGCGGCAGCCTGTAACATTTCTCCGACGGTTCCCTGGCCATAGGGACTGTCAAGAAGCGTATTGGCGTACGTATTGAAACCCGTATGAACTTTGATGTTATCGGTTCCGTCCTGATGATACGGTACCGTATGCAGCCGCATATCCAGTTTGACATCGGCCATATCCGAGGTGCCGGCTACGGATACCAGCGTCGTCTTATGACCGTTATCTGCATCGGTTTTCGTCGCAATATTAAATTTTGCCGAAGCACCGTTTTTCTTTTCGGTTTGCGGTTCGATGACCCAGCCGCGCTGGGCCAATTCGTCCCGTGCCAGATTCCCTAATTTATCGTGATAGGATGATACGGCCATCCATGAGCACAGGTATTCCGTGCGGGCCTTGAGGAAATCTTGTTCTGTATTGGCAAAGCAAGGTAACGAAAAACAAAGAACCATCATCTGTATGATAACCCATCGCGTAATTCGCAGCATAGTACCTTTTCTCCTTTACCGAATATATATGCCTTTCAAATCGCTTTATTCATCCGTATAGGATAGGATAGAGAATACTTCCCGATTCGGATGATGGGTCTCATCGAAATGAAGCGTACGGGAAAATTCCTTTTCCAATGCGGTACAGCGCTTGGTGTCTTTGAGGATTTCCAAGACATCGGGATGCGCACAGATCAAAAGGTCCCCCTTGATATGACGGACATGGATCATATACCGCAGCCGGCGGATAATTTGAATCGCCACCGTTTC
>JALCDF010000072.1 GCA_022641375.1 Megasphaera sp.
CCAACCGGCTCACACGCTGGCCTTCCTGGCATCTTTCTTGTCATTGCCGGGACTGTTAGGCGGCATTGCCATCATGAACAGGATTCCCCACAGTGATGGAAAGAACGCCGTACTATTAGCCAATCTGTCCTACCCGTTCTATTTTCTCAGTGCCTTCCTGATGGAAAATACAGCATACTTTCTTCACCCTTTAGCCATCAGTGAAGGAATTAAGGTTATCCTGATTGTCATCCTCTCCACCATTTACGGGTATATGCTTTGTAAATACGCGCTATGGCACCTGCCTTGCTTTAAGAAACATTAATTCCCTTTTGGCAAGACACCCCGTACATAATATCTGTTTTTGGCATCGTTTACATCTTCCCACGCATTTCCCCTTGTGGTATGATATGTCATAAGCCTAAAACAGCTTCAAGAATTTCGTTACTAAATTATACAACACTAAGAAGGAGTTTTCGAATGGACACATTATTACAGTTGATGGAATCGTATGGATATGTGGCTATGTTTGTTGCCATGATTGCTGAAAATGCAAATATCCCCATTCCCAGTGAAGTCGTTCTCGGGTTTGCCGGCTTCCTGATTTCCCAAAACATTTTTGATTTTTGGACTACGTTCATTGTCGCCTGCACTGCCGGAGTCGTCGGTTCTATCTTCAGCTACTGGCTCGGTTCATATGGCGGCCGTCCCCTTCTGCTCAAATACGGAAAATATATCTTTTTTAACGAACGCAAATTCAACATGGCTGAAACGCTCTTCAATAAATATGGCGGCATCGCCGTTGTAATCGGCCGCTGCCTGCCGGGGGTACGGACTTTTATTTCCTTTCCGGCCGGCGTCGCCCGCTATCCCATGGGGCGGTTCATCCTATTCACGATTATCGGCACTATCCCCTGGACGTTCCTGTTGGTATGGGCCGGTTCCATACTTGGCAGTCATTGGCGCGATTTGATTGCCTATAACCATTATTTCATCGCTGCCGTCGTTGTTATCGCCGTTCTTGCCGCCGCCGTGTTTTGTTGGAGACGGTGCCGCCGCCGTGGACGTGCCTGATGAAAGACTGGATATATCAAAATCGATATGGCCTGACACTCCTATTCCTGGCAGCAATTATTTTGCTGCCTTTTTTGGGTAGTACCCCTCTGATAGACCCGGATGAGCCCGTTTACGGCGAAACGGCCCGGGAAATGCTGTTATCCGGAGACTGGCTATCCCCCCGTATCTTCGGCGAGTATTGGTATGACAAACCACCCTTGTTTTATTGGCTGGAAATGATTTCCTACTCTCTTTTCGGTATCACCGATTATACATCACGACTTCCCAGCGCTCTATTAGGTATCGGAACTATCTTCCTCGTGTATACCCAGTGTAAATTAATTTTTAATAAAAAGATTGCCTTTTTATCAGCTGTTATTTTATTGACCAGCTTAGGATTCCTCTATGTCGTCAAAGCCGCCATTACCGATATGACCCTCATGTTCACCCTGACTGCGGCCATGCTCCTGTTTTACCGGGGCTGCTATTATCCGGCCTATGCCTGTTGCGGCCTGGCTCTCCTGGCCAAGGGGCCGGTAGGCTACGGATTTCCTGCACTGATCATGCTCATCTATATTCTATACAGGCGCCGCTGGTACCTCTTGAAAGAAATGAAAATCCCCCAGGGAATTCTCATCGCCTTCCTCGTCGGCCTCCCCTGGTATGTTGCTATGTATCATGTCCACGGCAATGCCTTCCTGGATACGTTCATCGGCTACAACAATCTCACCCGTTTTGCCGCACCGGAACATCCCGGGTACAATAGCTTTTTCTATTATGTACCTATTCTGCTCGGCGCTATCATGCCCTGGATGCCAGCTCTTTTCCCGGCTTTGCACCGTCTGTGGAAAAAACGGGATCCATTCAAAGATGCCCTTATATTCTGTCTCATTTGGGCCGGTTTTATATTCATTTTTTTCTCTATTTCAAAGACGCAGCTCGTCACTTATATTGCCCCCATGTTCCCACCTGTTGCTATTCTTATCGGCTGGTACTTCTACCGCTGCCGTATCGAGAAGCACATCCCGGCAGTGACCTTATGTATTGCCTATGTCACTGGTATCGTCCTAATCGCCTGCAACGCCATTCCGCTTCATGACAGCGCTGCTTATTTCAGCACGGCTATCCTTTGGAGCTCAGTACTTCTGACGTCAGCTATCTGCATTCCGTCCATGCTGCTCTACCGCCGTCATTGGCGAGGTGCATTCATCACCGCCATAACCGCTATGATTGTGCTCACCTGGACAGCTTTTTCGTATATCATCCCTTTATTTGATGAATATATCACGTCGCATCATTCTGCTCAGGTCATGACCAGCCTGTACGACGGCCATTCCGATGTATATATTGAAAAATTCCTGCGCCCGGGCATCGCCTTTTATAGTGGTCTGTACGGACTGGAATGGGATAGTACCAAAGAAATGAATTTCCATGATCTTTGGGAACGTCCTGAAAAGAGTTACGTCATAATGACCCGTAAGGCCTTCGACAAATTAGCCCTGACGCAACCCATCATCAAAGATTTCATCATCATCGGCAATACGCCGTCACAGTTTATACTTATTAATCATTACTAAGGAGGACCTTGATGCGAAACTATACATTTTTCATCACACTGGCTGTAGTGTCCTTCCTCTTTTTCCTCATCGGCAATGGTACGCTGGCCATTACCGATCCTGTTGAATCGAATTATGCACTAACGGCTAAGGAAATGGTTTTATCCGGCGATTGGATATCGCCTCGTATCTACGGAACATTCTGGTATGACAAACCGGTTTTTCTGTATTGGATGTTGTGCTTATCTTATTCTGTATTTGGGATTACCGATTTTGCTGCCCGCCTCCCCGGCGCTTGTTTTAGCGCCGCAGCCATCGTCACTGCGGCCTGGTTCATCCTGCGGCAGACAGGAAAAAGATCTATGGCTCTGTTGCTGGCCGCTATGATGGCTACGTCCCTTGAAGTATGGCTCATCAGTCATGCTATCATTACCGATCAGGTCCTTTTCTTTTTCACCACCGGCACCATGTTTTTTGCCTATGTCGGCCTCACCGAAGGACGTCGGAAATATATTACCGCAGCCTATGCGTTAGCGGCAGGTGCCGTCCTTACCAAGGGCCCTGTCGGCATCATCCTGCCCGGCACATTTCTGCTTCTTTTTGTCGCTATCCGTCGAAACAAAGCCTATGCCAAACGTCTTTTTCCACCACTGGGCATTGCCCTGTTTATCGCCTTATGCCTCCTTTGGTACGGTCCCATGTACAGCCGCCACGGTATGGATTTCGTCAATGGGTTCCTGGGATTTAACAATGTCGTCCGGGCTACCGTATCAGAACATCCGGAAGCCGACGTATGGTATTATTATCTCGTCCTCGTCCCCCTCAGCCTGCTGCCCTGGACCGGACCGTGTCTGTACGCTTTGTGGAAACGTCACTGTCAATCTGACGAATATGTCTATATTGCTATTTGGGCCATCGGTACTATCCTTTTTTATACTTTCATGGCGACAAAATATCCGACGTACGCTTACATTGCTAATATGCCCCTCCTTTATGCCGGCGCCCTGGGTATAGAAGATCTGTACCGTTCCGGCAGCCGCAAAGCCTGGACCATAGTAACCGCACCGGCTTTATTTTACTGGCTTATCTTCGTTGCAGCAGGGCTTTTCTCTTCTCTCCATTTCCCCATGGGCAGCCTGACCTGGCTGTATGTCCTGTTTTTAGTGGCAGCTGTACTGGTCCTCTTCGCCCAATGGCAGAAAGCCTTTCCCGCCATTGCCGCTGCCATTGCCCTGACAACAGCAACGGCTTATATTCTCCTGACCTATCAGGTTTTCGTTCCCTTTGCAGCCTATCGTTCATCACAGCCGATGACGACCCAGGCAGCTTCATGGCCTGGAACTGTTTATTATTTTGAAGATTACGCTGCCTCCTTCGTTTATTATACGGACCAGACGCCGATTTGGACGGCCCCGGAAAATTACGATGAAAGCACCCGCCTGAACCGCAGTGATGTCTGGAACAGAAAACATGTCTTTCCTTCAGAAGAAGCGCCGTCTGTCCTGAACCGTCTGCAACAAGGTGACGTCATCACAATGATTGTTCCGGACAACCGCTACCAGGACTTTATCCATTCTGAATTTTCTCCGTTCATGGTCCAGACAGAAATTTTGAATACCAATTATATTTTTCAATCCCGTCAACAATATTAGGAGCAGCTCATGACTATCTCAGAATTTATTCAATCTCTCCAACAGTATTCTCGCCCCGGTGTATTTAATCCCTGGCGCGAATATGATTCGCAATGCGATATCAGCCCGGATGCTCCGGCCATCCGCCGGCATCAGCTCGCTGTCTATCTGGCACGGCGCATAGAAAAAGCCCGTTATCTTTTTGTGGCCGAAGCCGCCGGGTATCAGGGATGCCGATTCAGCGGCATTGCCCTGACATGCGAACGGATGCTGCTAAATCACCACCGCCAAATCAACAATACTATGGTGTTGGGCCAACAAGGACAACGAACCAGCCGGACCGACTGTCCGTATATGACCAGCCGGCCCCAACGGGAACAAGGAATGAACGAACCGACGGATACCTACGTATGGGGCGCCATCGTCGATAACGGCCTGGATCCGGATGATGTTCTCTTATGGAATATATTTCCGTTTCACCCCCATAAAGAGTCTCCTTTCAGTAACCGCACGCCGACAGATGAAGAATTAACCGATGGACTCGCCTTTACCAAACAGTTCCTGAGCCTTTGTAATCAACCTCCGGCTATCGGCGCTATCGGCCGCAAATCCGCTCAAATGCTGGCTGATGACGGTCTTACGACAGTCGTCATGCGCCACCCTGCCAACGGGGGTGCCGGACTGTTCCGTCAGCAGTTCATCGCCTGGTCCCAAAACAGTTTGTAGCTCCGATACTAAATATTTACAGTGCTTATACGATTAATCATTTAATAAAATTAACATTTTCCGTACAAAAAGCATTGCATTTAATGTTTAATTTGTTTATAATCATATACAACCATATCAGCGAGCCCCGCCTCACATGGGAAGGGCTCGTTTTTTGTACAGCAAAGGGGGAGCTACTATGTACAAGAAATTACGTGATTTGCCGAAACCACAGGGGTTATATGATCCGGCATACGAACATGATGCCTGCGGCATTGGGTTCGTAGTCAATATCAAGGG
>JALCDF010000073.1 GCA_022641375.1 Megasphaera sp.
CGGTATCATGTTCAGTAGTTTCTTATCTGCTTCGACCAATATGGAAATTCAAAAACGAAAAAAAGCGGTGAAACCCCGTCCTACGCGTAAATAAAAAAAGCTATGATGAAAAAAATCATCATAGCTTTTTATTATTTTTCTTTATTTATGGCGTCGGTATATGCGCCGCCAGCGGGTGCATCAATTCCGTATGTTCAAAATACTTATGGGTCTTCCATAAAATCGAACAAAACGCACTGTAGGTCAGACGAAAACGGAAATGTTCAAAACTGACCGGTCCTTCAAACATGGGAACCCGATCCAGATCATAATGATCATCCCAGGGGAAATCCCGCCCCGTTTCTACGGAAAAACCGTACTTATACCCGGCAGCCTTGGTTTCTTCCATGACCATGTCATTGAATTTTCCTTCCGGAAAGGCAATAAATGTACATGGCTTGCCCAAATGAGCTTCAATCGCTTCTTTGGATGCCACTAGTTCATGCCGTGCGTCGTCCCGTTCAAAACTCGTCAACGGCTTATGGCTGATTGTATGAGAGCCGAATTCCATGCCATCCTTGCCCATGATTTCAACCTGGTTCCACGTCAGGTACCCTTTCGTATCCATCAGGTTCATGATCAGGAATATCGTACCACACATATTGTATTTCTTCATGATGGGATAGGCATATTCATAATTATCGGCATAGCCGTCATCAAAGGTAATCATGATGGGCCGATCCGGCAAATCGCTTTCCCCACTCATATACGCATTAAATTCAGATTGTGTGATAGCATGATAGTCATTATCGTGCAAATATTTCATCTGCTCTTCGAAACTATCCGGTTTCATGGTAAGGCAGGTGTGGAATTTGTTATTGACCTGATGATAATTCAACACGGGAACGCCCGTAAGAATATAATTCGTCGAACCAAAATACCAATACGCAAATACACCGCATAATAAAACTACTATCGTAAGGGCAGTGCCAACGATCCATAATAGTATTTTCTTCACCATAAGACTCCTTACGTGTGTTCAAATAAATATATACTATTAGACAGGATACCACATTCATAGGGGACTTTCAAGGTCAACTATGCTTTTCCATCGTTTTGACAAAGCCATTTTCCTGCAGCCACTTCACATCATGATGCTGTATAGCATGCTGTAATTCCCTGAGACTGATATTTTCTTCATCCGTCGTTTCCTTGATATGGACGAGATAGCGGGTTTCTTCATAAAGATAATTTTTCAGTTCTTCGGCGTCGACACAATCCTTCAACGCAAACAGGATATCTTCCGAGTCCTGTTGGACCGCCAGTATATCCTGCCATTTTTTATATTCTTCTTCTGTCAGCGTAAACGCACCGTATGCATCCGTTTCCAATCGTTCCTGAGAACAGACTACATTCTTGGCATAATCACATCCGGATGCCCGATCGTACACATGCAGATGCCGTTCTTCCCCGTTCACATATACACGCATGGATTTCTCTCCTATCCTATAAAAAAACCGGCAACCATAGGGTCACCGGTCAAAAGGTCAATTATGAATTGCAATTAGCATTTAACTACGTTAGCTGCCTGCGGTCCACGAGCGCCATCAACGATATCAAATTCAACTTCCTGGCCTTCTGTCAAGGATTTGAAACCATCTTCCTGAACAGCGGAGAAATGTACGAATACATCGCCACCATCTTCTCTTTCAATGAAGCCATAACCTTTTTCTGCGCTAAACCATTTTACTTTACCGTGCATGTTAAATCCTCCTAAAAAAAAACAAATCCAGCTAACTTGTAGCTCTTGTGTAATATTACCACACCCAGTTTGTAATGTCAATGTCAAATTCACCGAGTTGGGTCATATTTGTTAAAAAAATGATAAAACTTTGCATGTTTTATTTTGAAATGGCGTATCTACGCTCTTTATTTGGATATATATGTAACAAAATCAAAAGAATATTTATTTTTTTCATCTGCGTCGTGATGTTCCCGTTCCACTTCCTGCCATGTATGCCTGTCGATATCCGGGAAAAATGTATCGGCCGGAAACGCTGCCGCGATTTCCGTTATATGCAACACATCCGCCCTGGAAATAAACAACTCATACAGGGATGCTCCGCCAATGATGAAGCAATCTCCCTCATCCTTCAACGCCCGCATGGTTTCCGGCACATCATGACAGACGACGATATCCGTTCCCTGGCCGTATTCCCGCTGCCGCGTCAGGACGACATGACGCCGTCCCGGCAGCAATCCCGGCAGGCTTTCGAATGTCTTGCGCCCCATGACGATGGTATGTCCCATCGTAAGCGCCTTGAACCGCTTCAAATCGGCCGGCAAATGACACAGCAGCCGATTGTCCCTGCCGATGCCGCCAGCGGCATCGACAGCCGCAATCAGATGAATCCTCATACAGCTACCTCCATGGACAGTTTCCCCAGATGCTGATAATTATCGAGACGGATATCATCCGGCGTGAATTGATAGAAATCATGGATATCCGGATTGATCAGGAGACGGGGTGCCGGCATAGCCTGCTCCCGCCGTGACAGCTGTGTTTTCATAGCAGCAATATGGTTTTCATAGATATGGGCATTATTGATGACATGCGTGAACAAGCCTGGCTGCAATCCCACGGACTGCGCAATCAGATGGATCAGGACCGCATACTGTGTCATATTGAACGGCACCCCCAGGCCCATGTCTCCGCTGCGCTGGATAAGCATGCAGTTCAAACGGCCGTCGGTCACATCCCACAACGTCTGATACGCACAAGGCTGCAACGCCATATCGGGCAGATCTTCGATATTCCACAACGATACGATCATGCGGCGGTTCTGCGGATCATGTTTCAACATATCAAGCAGCTTGTCCACCTGCTTGAATTTGCGTATCTGATAACCATAGGCCTTGCCAATCGTACCATCCGGCCGCATCCATTCATCCCAGACATGGCAGTTCATCTTCTGCAGTTCCCGGACATCATTGCTCTGCAGCTTCCAAATCCACAAGATTTCCTTGACGGCTGTCTTGAAAGCTACGAATTTTGTTGTCAAAATAGGAAACTCTTTACTCAAATCAAATTGCATGATTTGATGGGGTAGTTTATACGTTGGGACCCCGGTCCGGTTATTCGCATAAAATCCCCGGTCCAAAATATGCTGTACAATATCCAAATACTGCGTATCTGCTTCACTCAATGGATTTCACCTCTGCTGATTATTATGATTCAAATTCTCTGACTGCCTGCACAAACTGTTTGCCATATTTATGCAGCTTGAAATTACCGACACCCTTGATACCGGCCATATCGTCCAGCGTCTGCGGCTGCTGTGCCGCCATTTCCCATAGCGTCGCATCCGAAAAGATGACGAAGGGAGGAATATGTTCCTCTTTAGCTATATCATACCGTACCGCCCGCAAAGATTCAAATAACGGCCGCAACGCTTCGTCTCCTGTATTCGCCGCCTTTTGTTTCTGTTGCTTCTTCGTCTGCACGCTCTGTGTTTCTTCCACCAGACGCGCCTGCAGGACCTGCCCCTGACCGGCCATGATATCCCGTCCTGCCGCCGTAAGAGCTACCAGCGGGTACTTGCCCTCGGTCTGCTGTAAATAGCCGTCATCGATGCAGGTACGCACCATATCGCGGATTTCCCCTGTCGAGAAATCCCCCAGCATGCCGAATGCTGATTTATGCTGGAAATCATACTTCCGGATTTTGGCACTGCGGCTCCCTTTCAGGATATCACAGACCATCGTCATGCCAAAATGTCCCTTGAGCTCATCCACACAAAGACAAATCAGGCGCGCTTCCTTCGTCCGGTCTTCCTGGACAACCTCCTGATCGCAATTGCCGCATTTTTCGCAGCGCTGCCAATCAGGGTGTTCGCCAAAATACGTCAGGATATAGCGGCGCAGGCATTGCGTTCCTTCGCAATATTCCACCATGGCCCGCAGCATGTGCAGGTCGATGGCCTGCTGGTTTGGATCACGGACCGAATTTTCAATCAGGAACTTCTGGATCATGATATCCTGCCGGCTGTAGAGCAGGATGCACTCGCCGGGCGCTCCGTCACGGCCGGCACGGCCGGCTTCCTGGTAATAACTTTCGATATTCTTGGGCATCTGTTCGTGAATGACGAACCGGACATTGCTCTTATCGATTCCCATGCCGAATGCATTGGTCGCTACGATTACATCCAACTTGTCATACGTAAAATCTTCCTGGGCCTTGCGCCGTACCGCATCACTTAAACCGGCATGATACCGGCCGACGCGGACACCGTGACGCTTCAGTTCTTCATATACCCGGTCGACTTCCTTGCGGGTCGCACTGTAAATAATGCCGCTGTCGCCACGATGTTCATGCAGATACGCCAGGATAAAATTCATCTTATCCCCTTGCCGGACGACGCGGAAATAAAGATTCGGCCGGTCGAAACCGCCGATAAAAATACGTTCTTTCTGCAGTCCCAGCA